>JAQZAY010000171.1 GCA_029239415.1 Pseudomonas sp.
GGAGCAGGTGGAAGACATCATCCGCATGATCAACGACATGGGGATCAACGTATTCGAGAGTGCTCCGGATGCGGATGCCCTTTTGTTGGCCGAAGCCGACACCGACGAAGCCGCAGCCGAAGAAGCCGCCGCAGCGTTGGCGGCCGTGGAAACCGACATCGGCCGCACGACCGACCCGGTGCGCATGTACATGCGCGAGATGGGTACCGTCGAGCTGCTGACCCGCGAAGGCGAGATCGAAATCGCCAAGCGCATCGAGGAAGGCATCCGTGAAGTCATGGGCGCCATCGCCCACTTCCCGGGTACTGTCGACTACATTCTCAGCGAATACGACCGCGTCACCAGCGAAGCTGGCCGCCTGTCCGACGTGCTCAGCGGCTACATCGACCCGGACGACGGCATCGCCCCGCCCGCCGAAGTACCGCCGCCTGTCGATGCCAAGGCGGCGGCCGCCAAGACTGACGACGACGACGAGGAAGACGGCGACGACAGCGAGGACGAGGAAGAGGCCGAAAGCGGTCCTGACCCGGAAATCGCTCGCCAGCGTTTCGGTGCGGTTGCCGACCAGCTCCTGGTCGCCAACAAGGCGCTGAAGAAGCACGGTCGCAGCAACAAGGAAAGCATCGCCGAGCTGCTGGTCCTGGCCGAGCTGTTCATGCCGATCAAGCTGGTGCCCAAGCAGTTCGAGGTGCTGGTCGAGCGTGTGCGCGGTGCCCTGGACCGCCTGCGGGCCCAGGAGCGCGCGATCATGCAACTGTGCGTGCGTGACGCTCGCATGCCGCGTGCCGACTTCCTGCGCCTGTTCCCGGGCAACGAAGTCGACCAGACCTGGAGCGGCGACCTCTCCAAGCGCAGCACCAAGTGGGCTGCCGCCCTGGGCGAAAAGGACGCGGCCATCGTTGCCTGCCAGCAGAAGCTGATAGACCTCGAGACCGAGACCGGCCTGACTGTCGCTGAGATCAAGGAGATCAACCGCCGCATGTCGATCGGCGAGGCCAAGGCCCGTCGCGCGAAAAAGGAGATGGTCGAGGCCAACCTGCGCCTGGTGATATCCATCGCCAAGAAGTACACCAACCGGGGCCTGCAGTTCCTCGACCTGATCCAGGAAGGCAACATCGGCCTGATGAAGGCGGTGGACAAGTTCGAATACCGTCGCGGCTACAAGTTCTCGACCTATGCCACCTGGTGGATCCGCCAGGCGATCACCCGTTCGATCGCCGACCAGGCCCGCACCATCCGTATCCCGGTGCACATGATCGAGACGATCAACAAGCTCAACCGCATTTCCCGGCAGATGCTGCAGGAAATGGGACGCGAACCGACCCCGGAAGAGCTGGGCGAGCGCATGGAGATGCCTGAGGACAAGATCCGCAAGGTATTGAAGATCGCCAAGGAACCGATCTCGATGGAAACCCCGATCGGTGACGACGAAGACTCGCACCTGGGTGACTTCATCGAGGACTCGACCATGCAGTCGCCGATCGACGTGGCCACGGTCGAAAGCCTCAAGGAGGCCACCCGTGACGTGCTCTCGGGCCTGACCGCCCGCGAAGCGAAGGTGTTGCGCATGCGCTTCGGTATCGACATGAATACCGACCACACTCTCGAAGAGGTGGGTAAACAGTTCGACGTGACCCGCGAGCGGATCCGTCAGATCGAAGCCAAGGCGCTGCGCAAGCTGCGCCACCCGACGAGAAGCGAACACCTGCGTTCGTTCCTCGACGAGTGATGACAAACCCCGGCCCAGGCCGGGGTTTTTCTTGCATGATGAAAAAGTGCCATTAGTGTCCCGATAAGCCTCCCTGCTCGCAGGATGCCCGTCTACACTCGAATCAGTCCAACTGATCGAGAGGCCGCTATGCCCCTGATGCCGGCCCTTCTGTTGCTGCTCCTGATGGCATGGAACACAACCGCCGGCGCGCTTACCCTGACCGATGAGGAACAAGCCTGGCTCAGCGCCCACCCCCAGCTGCGCCTGGGCGTTGACGCTGCCTGGCCCCCTTTCGAGTATCGGGACCAGGAGGGGCGCTACCAGGGACTGGCCGCCGACTACATCGCATTGATTCAGGATCGTCTTGGCGTCACCGTCGAGCCGGTCTCGTCCACCAATTGGACGCAAGTTCTCGACCACGCCCGGCACAACGGCCTGGAAGTGCTCCCTGGCATCATGTCGACGCCGGAGCGCCAGGGCTACCTGTCGTTTACCCGCCCTTACCTCGATTTTCCGATCGTCATCCTGACTCGCGACCGCGGGCCGCAACCGCGCACGCTCAAGGACCTGCAGGGCCTGAGGATTGCCGTGGTGGAAAACTACGCGCCCCACGAGCTGCTGCGCACCCACCACGCGTACCTGGACCTGGCCCCCCTGCCCAATGTGAGCGCCGCGCTCCAGGCACTGGCCACCGGGGAGGTGGATGCCATGGTGGGCGATCTCGCCTCATGTGTCTGGAGCTTGCGTGAGCTCAAGCTCGACGGCTTGCATGTCAGTGGTGAAACGCCCTATCGCTACCAGCTCGCCATGGCGGTTCCGCGCGAGCAAAGGGTCCTGGCCGGCCTGCTCGACAAGGCGCTGGCCGACCTGACCCCGAGCGAAGTCGGCGCCATTCGCGAACGCTGGGTTGGCAACGCGCTCGACCAGCGCAATTTCTGGCACAACCTGTTGGTCTATGGCTTGCCCGCGATGCTCGTGCTGGTGGCGATCCTCGGCGCCATGATCCGCATCAACCGGCGGCTGAGCTCGGAGATTTCAAGACGCATTACCCTGGAGCAGGAGCTTCGCAGCAGCGAATACCATTACCGCAGCCTGGTCGAAAGCCTCTCGGCCATCGCCTGGGAAGCCGACGCCAACGACTTCACCTACAGCTATGTCTCGCCCCATGCAGAGGCCCTGCTCGGCTACCCGCTCAGCGAATGGCTCAAGCCTGGCTTCTGGCGCAGCATCCTGCACCCCGAGGACGCGCTGTGGGTCCAGGCCTACTGCGACAGCGAGACGGCGGCCGGTCGCGACCACAGCCTCGACTACCGGGTGATCTGCGCCGAGGGGCGCAGCCTCTGGGTACGCAACATCGTCAGCATGATCGAGCATGGCCACAAGTCGGTGATGCGCGGCCTGATGATCGACATCAGCGAAACCAAGCGTACCGAGGACGCCCTGCGCCTGTCGGAGCAGAAGTTTGCCTCGGTGTTCCAGCAGTGCCCCGACATCCTGGTCATCGCCCGCCACAGCGACGGTTGCCTGCTCGAGGTCAACGAGGCGTTCGAGGAGCAGATCGGCCTGCAGGCGGCCGAGGTACTGGGACGCACCTCCACCGAGCTCGGCCTCTGGGGTGTGGCCGGGAGTGGCCCGGCGGTGCTCGAGCGCCTGCAGCAGGGCAGGATCCGCAACCTCGAAATGACCTTCAGGCGCAGCAACGGCCAGATATTCACGGGCCTGACGTCTGCCGAGACCTTCGAACTCGACAGCACGCTGGCCCTGGTGGTGGCCGTGCGTGATATCAGCCAGCTCAAGGAGACCCAGGAACAGCTGCAGATCTCGGAAGAGAAGTTCGCCAAGGCATTCCATGCCTCTCCCGACGGCTTGCTGCTGTCGCGCCAGAGCGATGGCTTGCTGATCGAGGTCAATGAAGGCTTCTGCCGCCTCACCGGCTACGACCTGAACCCGAGCATGGACCAGACATCGATGGACCTGGGGATCTGGGTCGACCTCAACGAGCGCAAGCGCCTGGTCGACCTGCTCCAGCGCGATGGCTTCGTGCGTGACTTCAGCTGCCATATCCGCCGCAGCGACGGCCAGATCCGCTTGTGCGAACTGTCGGCGCGGCCACTGCCGATCTCCGGCGTCGACTGCATGCTGACCATGGCCCGCGACATCACCGAGCGCCACCTGATGCAGGAAAAACTGCAACTGGCCGCCACTGTCTTCGAGAACACCGCCGAGGGCGTGCTGATCACCGACACCGACCAGCGCATCAGCGCGGTCAACCGCGCCTTCAGCGAGATCACTGGCTACAGCGAGGCAGAGGCCCTGGGCCAGACACCTCGCCTGCTGGCCTCGGGACAGCACGACAGTGCCTTCTACGCCGCCCTGTGGCACCAGCTGACCGCCGAAGGCCACTGGCAAGGTGAAATCTACAACCGGCGCAAGAACGGCGAGCTCTATCCCGGCTGGCTGACCATCAGCGCAGTGCGTAACACCGAGCGGGAAATCACCCACTTCGTAGCGGTCTTTGCCGATATCTCCAGCCTCAAGCATGCCCAGGCCAAGCTCGACTACCAGGCTCATCACGACCCCCTGACCGGCCTGCCCAACCGCACCCTGTTCGAAAACCGCCTGCAAGCCGCGTTGGCCTGCGCACAGGTTTCCAATCGCCAGGGCGCCGTGCTGTTCCTCGACCTGGACCGCTTCAAGCACATCAACGACAGCCTCGGCCATCCGGTGGGCGACCTGTTGCTCAAGGGCATTGCCCAGCGCCTGAAGGACCAGGTGCGCGACGTGGATACCGTGGCCCGCCTGGGAGGCGATGAATTCATCATCCTGTTGCCCGGCCTGCACAAGGCCAGTGATGCCAGCGCCATCGCCAACAAGCTGCTGACCTGCTTCACCGCGCCTTTCCAGGCGGGCGAGCACGAGTTCTTCACCAGTGCCAGTATCGGCATCAGCCTCTATCCACAGGATGGCAGCGATGTCGCGTCGCTGATCCGCAACGCCGACGCCGCCATGTACCGCTCCAAGGCCAAGGGGCGCAACCGGGTCGAGGCCTACACCCGCGACCTCACGGCCCAGGCCAGCGAACGGGTCGCGCTGGAGCACGAGCTGCGCCGGGCCATCGAGCGCAACGAGCTGAGCCTGTGCTACCAGCCCAAGTTCAGCCTCAAGACCCAGAGCCTGGTCGGTGCCGAGGCCTTGATCCGCTGGACCCACCCGACCTTCGGCGAAGTCCCGCCGGAACATTTCATCCACCTGGCCGAAGAGAACGGCACCATCCTGCAGATCGGCGACTGGGTGCTCGAGCAGGCCTGCCGGCAGATGTACAGCTGGCAGAAGACCTACGAGACTTTCGGCCCTCTGTCGATCAACCTGGCCGGCGCCCAGTTGCGCCAGCCCAACCTGGCCAGGCGCATCGAACACCTGCTCAAGTCGTATCAGCTCAACCCTGGCGACCTGCAGCTGGAGATCACCGAGAACTTCATCATGAACCAGGCCGAGGAAGCCCTGGCGATCCTGCACCAGCTCAAGCAACTGGGCGTGCAACTGGCCATCGACGACTTCGGCACCGGTTATTCGTCGCTCAGCTATCTCAAGCGCCTGCCGCTGGATATCCTCAAGATCGATCAATCCTTCATCCGCGGCCTGCCCGACGACCCCAACGACGCTGCCATCGCCCGCGCCATCATCGCCCTTGGCCGCAGCATGCAATTGACCGTCATCGCCGAAGGGGTAGAGAACCACGCGCAGCAGGCCTTTCTGGCCGCCGAGGGCTGCGAGCAGATCCAGGGATACATCGTCAGCCTGCCGCTGCGCCCCGAGGAGTTCGCCGCTACGTTTTTACGCATAGCACTTTCCGATCTTTCGGATAGCACCATATCGAAACCCTCGCTATAATCCGGCCTCCTTCTGGGGGCCTATAGCTCAGTCGGTTAGAGCAGAGGACTCATAATCCTTTGGTCCACGGTTCGAGTCCGTGTGGGCCCACCATCTTCGAAGCCGCGCATTGCGCGGCTTTTTCATATCTGCAAGAAAAAATCCGGCCAGACCAGCCCTCCCCCTCTGCCCAAGCCTTCTCCTATACTCATGCTCCGCCTGCGCGCAGCCCCTTGGCCAAGGAGATTCATGAACAAGAACAATCGCCACCCCGCTGACGGCAAGCCCCCTGTCACCATGTTCGGCCCGGACTTTCCCTTCGCTTTCGACCAATGGCTGGAGCACCCGGCCGGCCTGGGCAGCCTCCCGGCCGAGCGCCTCGGCGAAGAGGTGGCGATCGTCGGCGCCGGCATCGCCGGACTGGTTGCGGCCTACGAGCTGATGAAGCTGGGCCTCAAGCCGGTCGTCTACGAGGCTTCGAAGCTCGGCGGACGCCTGCGCTCGCAGGCCTTCAACGGCACCGATGGCATCGTCGCGGAACTGGGCGGCATGCGCTTCCCGGTGTCGTCCACCGCCTTCTATCACTATGTCGACAAGCTGGGTCTGGAGACACGGCCCTTTCCCAACCCGTTGACCTCGGCCTCGCCCAGTACCGTGATCGACCTGGAAGGCCAGACCTGGTACGCCGAGACCCCTGCCGACCTGCCCGCGCTGTTCGCCGAAGTGGCCAACGCCTGGGCCGATGCGCTGGAAGATCGCGTCCAGTTCAGCGACCTCCAGCAGGCCATCCGCGAACGCGACGTGCCACGCCTCAAGGCCCTGTGGGACACCCTGGTGCCGCTGTGGGACGACCGCACCTTCTACGATTTCATCGCGACCTCCAAGGCGTTCGCCAAGCTGAGCTTCCTGCACCGCGAGGTGTTCGGCCAGGTAGGCTTCGGCACCGGCGGCTGGGACTCGGACTTTCCGAACTCGATGCTGGAGATCCTGCGCGTGGTCCTGACCAACTGCGACGAGCACCAGCACCTGGTGGTCGGCGGTGTCGAGCAGGTGCCCCAGGGGATCTGGCGCCACGCGCCGCAACGCTGCGTCCACTGGCCGGTGGGCACCAGCCTCAGCTCGCTGCACAACGGCGCGCCGCGCCCCGGGGTCAAGGCGATCGCCCGCGCGGCCGATGGCCGCCTGGCGGTCACCGACAACTGGGGTGACACCCGCCACTACGCCGCCGTGCTGACCACCTGCCAGAGCTGGCTGCTGACCACCCAGATCGAGTGCGACGAGGCGCTGTTCTCGCAGAAGCTCTGGATGGCCCTGGACCGCACGCGCTACATGCAGTCCTCGAAGACCTTCGTCATGGTCGACCGGCCGTTCTGGAAGGACAAGGACCCGGAAACCGGCCGCGACCTGATGAGCATGACCCTCACCGACCGCCTGACCCGTGGCACCTATCTGTTCGACAACGGCGACAACAAGCCAGGGGTGATCTGCCTGTCGTACTCGTGGATGAGCGATGCCTTGAAAATGCTCCCGCACCCGGTCGAGAAGCGCGTCAAGCTGGCGCTCGATGCACTGAAGAAGATCTACCCGAAGCTGGATATCGCCGGGCATATCATCGGCGACCCGATCACCGTGTCGTGGGAGGCCGACCCGTACTTTCTCGGCGCGTTCAAGGGCGCGCTACCGGGGCACTATCGCTACAACCAGCGCATGTACGCGCACTTCATGCAGCAGGACATGCCAGCCGAGCAGCGCGGCATCTTCATGGCCGGCGATGACGTGTCGTGGACGCCTGCGTGGGTCGAAGGCGCAGTGCAGACGTCGCTCAACGCAGTGTGGGGTATCATCAACCACCTGGGCGGGCGTTCCCACCCGGACAACCCTGGCCCGGGCGACGTATTCGACGAGATCGGCCCGGTCGCCCTGGCCGACTGACCAAGGAGAGCTGCGATGCGCATTGCGTTGTTCCAGGGTGCGCCCCACCCGCTGGACGTGCCCGGCAATCTCGAGCGGCTGCACCAGCAGGCGCGGCTTTCGGCCGAACGCGGCGCGCAACTGCTGGTATGCCCGGAAATGTACCTGACCGGCTACAACATCGGCCGCGAGGCCGTGGAGCGGCTGGCCGAGGCCGAGGACGGGCCGTCGGCGATGGCCGTGGTCGAGATTGCCCAGGCGCATGGGATCGCCATCGTCTATGGCTACCCGGAGCGCGCCGACGACGGCCAGGTGTACAACAGCGTGCAGCTGATCGACGCCCATGGCAGCAGCCTGTGCAACTACCGCAAGACCCATCTGTTCGGCGAGCTGGACCGAAGCCTGTTCAG
>JAQZAY010000172.1 GCA_029239415.1 Pseudomonas sp.
GAGCTATTCCCGCAATGGCGTCCCCTAGGGGACTCGAACCCCTGTTACCGCCGTGAAAGGGCGGTGTCCTAGGCCACTAGACGAAGGGGACACGCTACATCTTCACTCCCCGCAACGTTTGGCTGTGTGCTTTACGCTGCAAGTGGCGCGCATTCTAGGGATGCCGGGAAAAGCCGTCAACACTTTTCTATAAATTTATTTAAATCAATGACTTCCTTGAGGTCGTCGGGCCTTTGGGCGGAATGTGACCGATTCCTCGTTCCGCCAGACAGCTCTATCGGCTCCAAGGCGAACGCACTACACTCAATGCCAGGAACTACAATAATGAGGCGTTACCGGTGACACCACTCCTGATCACCCTGCTCGTCGTCGCGGGCATCGCATTGCTGATCGCGATCGGCTACCTCAACAACGTGGTCGAGAACAGCAAGCTCGAACGCGCCCGGCTGAAGATCGAACTGGCCGAGCGCCTGCGCCGCTGCGGTGTCATCACCGAGACGTTCCCCGGCCAGTTGATGACGCCGGCGCTCAAGCTGCTGCTGGCCCGCCTTGAACTCAACCTCAACCAGCGCCAGCTGTCGCTGGACAAGAACAACGCGCAGGTCAAGGCACGCATCGCCGAACTCGAGGCGCTGGTCGGCCTGGGCGAGCAGATCCCGGTGAACAACCCGCCAGGCCCGGTCCAGACCGAGGCCAAGGTCAAGGATGTGCGCTTCTTGCTCGAGGCGCTGCACCAGCAGGTCGTGCGCGCCACCCAGGAAGGCTTCCTGCAGAGCAGCGAAGGCAAGCACTGGGTCAAGGAGATTCGCCATATCCTGGTGCTGCTGCACATCGAGTTCTTCAACAACCTGGGGCAGCAAGCACTGCAGCAAGGCGAACCCGGGCAAGCGCGGCTGGCGTTCGACCGAGGCGTGCAGTACTTGCGCAAGCAGCCGGAGCCGGCGCTGTATCGAGAGCAGCTGGCGTACCTGGAGAAACTGTTCGCGCGGGCCAACGCCCAGGTGCTCAACGAGCTGGAGCCCGCGGCGGACGAGCAGAACGAACTGACCCAGGGGCTCAAGACGGACGAGAACGAAAACTGGAAGAAGAAGGTGATCTACGATTGAGCTGCAAGCTAGAAGCAAGAGCAGGCCCTGTACCGGCCTGCTTTTACTTGCAGCTTGAAGCTTGAAGCTTGCAGCTGCTTAAACGTCGCTGAGGTCGAGGAAGATTGCCGCCAGCCTCTCCAGCCCCGCCTGGTCCGCCTCGCTGAACCGCCCTACCCTCGGGCTATCCAGATCCAGCACCCCAACCAGCCTCCCCTCTTTGACCAGCGGAATCACCAGCTCGCTGTTCGACGCGCTGTCGCAGGCGATATGCCCGGGAAACGCATGCACGTCCTCCACCCGCTGGGTCTGCCGGGTGGCCGCAGCTGCGCCGCACACGCCGCGGTCAAAGGGAATGCGCACGCACGCCACCTGGCCCTGGAACGGGCCGAGCACCAGCTCTTCGTTGCGGTTGAGGTAGAACCCCGCCCAGTTCAGGTCCTCGACCTGGTGGTAGAGAAACGCCGAGAACTGCGCGGCGTTGGCGATGAAGTCGCGCTCGTCGGCAAACAGCGCTTGCACTTGTGCAGCCAGCAGGTCATAGCCATCGAGGCCGGCGCCACTGGCATTGAGGTCGATCATTTATTTCTGCTCCAGCAATTGCAGCCCGACCCAGTAGCGGGCGAACTGATAGGCACAACGGCCATTACGGTTGCCACGGCCGGTTGCCCAGCGCACGGCGAGGATGTCCAGCGCTTCGTCGCGCTGCCACTGCAGCCCGGCGGCGCTGGCGAGCTGGCCGATCCAGTGCTCGACCACGTCCAGGAAATGCTCCTGGGAGAACGGGTAGAACGACAGCCACAGGCCGAAGCGATCGGACAGGGCAATCTTGTCCTCCACCGCCTCGTTGGGGTGCAGCTCGCCGTCGACCATCTTCCAGTTCTCGTTGTCGCTCTGCTTCTCGGGCACCAGGTGGCGACGGTTCGAGGTGGCATACAGCAGCACGTTGTCAGGGGCCTGCTCCAGCGAGCCGTCGAGCACGCTCTTGAGCACCCGGTAGTCGCCCTCCCCGGCCTCGAACGACAGGTCGTCGCAGAACAGCACGAAGCGCTGCTCGAGCTTGGACAACTGCTCGACCACGCGCGGCAGGTCGGCCAGGTGGTCACGCTCGATCTCGATCAGGCGCAGGCCGGCACCGGCATGCTCGGCCAGCAGGGCACGCACCAGCGACGACTTGCCGGTGCCGCGCGAGCCCCATAGCAAGGCGTGGTTGGCGGGCATGCCCTCGATGAACTGCGCGGTGTTGCGGCCCAGCTGGTCACGCTGCTGGTCGACGCCGATCAGGTCGGACAGGCGGATGTCCAGGCTCACGTCCAGCGGCATCAGGTAGCCGCTGCGCCCGTCGCGCTGCCAGCGCGCGGCCAGGCACTGCTGCCAGTCGATGGCCGGGCGCGGCGCCGGCAACAGGGGTTCGAGACGAGCGAGCACCGATTCGGCGCGCTCCAGGAAAGCAGTCAAACGAGCGTCCACGACAACTCCTTAGGCAAAATACAAGGGCAAGGCCGGACAGATGACAGGTCGCGCCAGCAGCCGAGGTCGATCAGCTATGCTTGCGCAGCGCACGGAACGTGAAACTGGCTCGGGACTCATGGATATCAAGTTCACCAATCGCCTGTCCTACAAGCAAGCCCGGCTGACGGTGCTGGTCGGCTTCATCCTCGGGACCTTGCTCAGTTTCATCCAGATCGGGATGGATTATGCCAGCGAAGACGCCTCCATCAACCGCGAAGTGCGAGCATTGCTGCAAATCAGCCATAACCCGGCCTCGCGCATCGCCTACAACATCGACGCCGAGCTTGCCCAGGAACTGGCCGGCGGGCTGCTGCGCTCGCCGTCGATCATCCACGCGCGGCTGATCGACAACAACAAGACCGTGCTGGCCAACGTCTGGCGCCCGCGCCAGGAAGCGCGCTGGCGGGTGCTCAGCGACTTCCTGTTCGGCCAGGAGCGGCAGTTCCAGGATCCCCTGTACCTGGCGCACATGCCGGAGCAGTACCTTGGCACCTTGTACCTGGACGTCGACACCTACGTCTTTGGCAGCCGCTTCCTCGAGCGCGCGGGCATCACCCTGCTCACCGGCTTTGCCCGCAGCCTGGTGCTGACCGGGATCCTGCTGGCGCTGTTCTACATGATGCTGACCAAGCCCTTGGTCACGGTGATCAGCGCGCTGAGCAACAGCAACCCACGCGAACCCGGCCAAACCCGGCTGGCGTTCCCCAAGGGCCACGAGCAGGACGAGATCGGCGTGCTGGTGAAGGTCGCCAACCAGCAGTTCGTCAGCATGGCCGCCGAGATCCAGCAGCGGCGCGAGGCCGAGAACCGGCTGACCGAGTACCTGGGCGAGCTGGAGAACATCGTCTCGGCGCGCACCGAGGAGCTCAAGGCCAGCAACAGCCGCCTGAGCCAGTCCAACCTGGAACTCGAGCAAGCGCGGCGCCGCGCGCTGGACATGGCCCAGGCGCGGGCGGCGTTCCTGGCCAACATGAGCCACGAGATCCGCACGCCGCTCAACGGCCTGCTGGGCATGATCGCCCTGTCCCTGGATGGCCCGCTCAGCGCCGAGCAGCGCCAGCAGCTGTCGATTGCCCATGACTCGGGCAAGGTGCTGGTCGAGCTGCTCAACGACGTGCTGGACCTGTCCAAGTTCGACGCCGGGCAGCTGCAGCTCGAACGCATCCCCTTCGACATGGGCGCGCTGGTCGAGGACACCGCCAACCTGCTGTCGCAGAACGTGGCGCCCAGCGCCGAGCTGACCTGCCTGATCGAGCCGGACTTTCCCAGCATGCTGCTGGGCGACCCCACCCGGGTGCGGCAGATCGTCAGCAACCTGTTGTCCAATGCGCTCAAGTTCACCCGCTTTGGCCGAATCGATGTGCGGCTTGGCCTGCACAAGGGCGGCGTGCGCCTGGAAGTGCGCGACAGCGGCATCGGCATCGCGCCGGAGGCGCAGGCACGCATCTTCCAGCCGTTCGCGCAGGCCGGCGTGGGCATCACTCGCCAATACGGCGGCACCGGCCTGGGCCTGGCGCTGACCAACAACCTGTGCAAGGCCATGGATGGAGCGCTGCGCATCACCTCGCAAGCCGGCTTCGGCAGTTGCTTTACCGCCGAGCTGCCCCTGAGCGTGCATACCCATGCGGTGGCGGCGCGCCCCTTGCAAGGCCGGGTGTTGGCGCTGTGCAGCGCGGGGAGTGGCCTGGGCGAGCTGCTGCAGCTGCAGTTGCCAGGCTGGGGCCTGGAGTATGCACGCCACGACACGGCCGACGCGCTGGCCGGCGGGCAGCCCGACGTGGTCATCGTCGACGGCCTGGATGACCTGATGGACCTGCGCCCTGCCCTCGGCGCACCGATCCTGCTGGTGACCGCCTATGGCAACTTCCTGTCCATCGAGCAGGCCGCGCGGCTGGCGCCGCTGCAGCAACTGGCCCGGCCGCTGGCGCGCGGCACGCTGTACCAGACGCTGCGCCGCACCTTGCAAGGAGGCGGTTCGGCCGAACCGTCGCCCCACGAGGGTCCCGCGAGCAACCTGGGCCGGGCCCGTGTGCTGCTGGTAGAGGACAACCCGGTCAACCAGCTGGTGGCCAAGGGCATGCTGGCCAAGCTGGGCTGCAAGGTGGAAGTCGCCCTGCAGGGCGCCGAGGCCTTGTCGCTGCTGGAGGAGCAAGCCTTCGACCTGGTGCTGATGGACTGCAACATGCCCGTGATGGATGGCTACGAGGCCAGCCGGCGAATCCGCCAGGACGGCCGCTGGCGCGACCTGCCGATCGTTGCGCTGACCGCCAACGCCATGCCCGAGGAGCGCGAGCGCTGTCGCGCGGCGGGCATGGACGACTACCTGGCCAAGCCCTTTCGCCGCGAAGAACTGCTGGCGCTGCTCGACCACTGGGCGCCGCCGGTCAGCGGCTGAGCAACTGCTCGATCGAGTCGCTCAAGGCCTCTGGCTTGGTGCTGGGCGCGTAGCGGTGGACCTGGCCCGAGGCCGGGTCGACCAGGAACTTGGTGAAGTTCCACTTGACCCGCTCGGTGCCGAACAGCCCCGGCGCGCGCTTCTTCAACTCGTTGAACAGCGGATGGGCCAGCGGCCCGTTGACCTCGACCTTGCGAAACAGGGGGAAACTGACCTTGAAGCGGGTTTCGCAGAACTGCGCGATCTCGCGCGCATCGCCCGGCTCCTGCTTGCCGAACTGGTTGCAGGGAAAGCCCAGCACCACCAGCCCGCGCTCGCGGTAGCGCCGCCACAACTGCTCGAGCCCCTTGTACTGCGGAGTGAATCCGCACTGGCTGGCGGTATTGACCACCAGCAGCGCCTTGCCTGGAAAGTCGCCCAGGACCTTGTGCTCACCGCCCAGGGTGACACAGGGAATGTTCAGCAATGCATCGGCCATCGAAGCTCTCCAGGTCAGTCGCGCGGCTGGAAGTCCAGGCACACCGAGTTGATGCAGTAGCGCAGGCCGGTGGGCGGTGGCCCGTCGGGAAACACATGGCCCAGGTGCGCGTCGCAGCGGGCGCAGGTCACCTCGGTGCGGATCATGCCGTGGGACGTGTCGCGGATCTCGATCATCGCCTGCGCCTCGATCGGCGCGTAGAAGCTCGGCCAGCCGCAGCCGGAGTCGAACTTGGTGCTCGAGTCGAACAGCGGCTCCTGGCAGCAGATACAGGTATACAGGCCGTCGCGGCGCTCGCTGTTGTACTGGCCGCTGAACGGCCGTTCGGTGCCCTTGAGGCGGCACACCTGGTATTGCGCGGGATCGAGCATCTCGCGCCACTGTTCCAGGGTTTTCTCGATCTTTTCCATCAGTGGACCTCGGCAGGCTAAAAACCCCGCGCTCTGGCTTTTTTCTGGCGCGGGCGGCACGTATATTATTGCGCCTCTATCTCAGACATCAGTCTGGCACCCGCGCCCTCCGGTTTTCAAACCCTTTGACAGCAATGCGCGGCGACTTTTCCAATCGGGATCACATCATGCAGTTCAGCAAATCGAACAAGCTCGCCAATGTCTGCTACGACATTCGTGGCCCAGTGCTCAAGCACGCCAAGCGCCTGGAAGAGGAAGGCCATCGCATCCTCAAGCTCAACATCGGCAACCCGGCGCCGTTTGGCTTCGAGGCGCCCGAGGAAATCCTCCAGGATGTGATCCGCAACCTCCCGACCGCCCAGGGCTACAGCGACTCCAAGGGCCTGTTCAGCGCGCGCAAGGCGGTGATGCAGTACTGCCAGCAGAAGCAGATCGAAGGCGTCGGCATCGAGGACATCTACCTGGGCAACGGCGTCTCCGAGCTGATCGTGATGTCGATGCAGGCGCTGCTCAACAATGGCGACGAAGTGCTGATCCCCGCCCCCGACTACCCGCTGTGGACCGCGGCCGTGAGCCTGGCCGGCGGCAAGCCGGTGCACTACCTGTGCGACGAGCAGGCCGACTGGTTCCCCGACCTTGACGACATCAAGGCCAGGATCACCCCCAGCACCAAGGCCCTGGTGATCATCAACCCCAACAACCCCACCGGCGCGGTCTATTCGCGCGAGCTGCTGCTGGGCATGCTGGAGCTGGCCCGCCAGCACAACCTGGTGGTGTTCTCGGACGAGATCTACGACAAGATCCTCTACGACGAAGCCGTGCACATCAGCACCGCGGCGCTGGCCCCCGATCTGCTGTGCCTGACCTTCAACGGCCTGTCCAAGTCGTACCGGGTGGCGGGCTTCCGTTCGGGCTGGCTGATCATCTCCGGGCCCAAGCAGCACGCCCAGAGCTACATCGAAGGCATCGACATGCTGGCCAACATGCGCCTGTGCGCCAACGTGCCGGCCCAGCATGCCATCCAGACCGCCCTGGGCGGCTACCAGAGCATCAACGACCTGGTGCTGCCGCCTGGCCGCCTGCTGGAGCAGCGCAACCGCACCTGGGAGCTGCTCAACGACATTCCCGGGGTCAGTTGCGTCAAGCCGATGGGCGCGCTGTATGCCTTCCCACGGATCGACCCGAAGGTCTGCCCGATCCACAACGACGAGAAGTTCGTGCTCGACCTGCTGCTGTCCGAGCGGCTGCTGGTCGTGCAAGGCACGGCGTTCAACTGGCCCTGGCCGGACCACTTCCGCGTGGTGACCCTGCCGCGGGTGGACGACCTGGAGCAGGCGATCGGGCGGATCGGGAGTTTCCTGCGGACTTACCAGCAGTAACAGCGGGCCGCTGCGCGCCCCATTCGCTGCGGTTCGGCGCTCCGACAAGCCAGCGAATGGGGACACGACCCCACGACCAGGTACACCTTCTTACATCCTGCAATGCTCTATCCCACGGCCCCCTTCCGTTCCTCTGTCATACTCCGCCGTACACAGTTTGAAATGGTAGGCCGGTTGAATCGCCGGCCCGGCCCCCTTATATAGCCCGCAGAACGCAACGATTTCATCCGTCAGGAGAATGTAACAACCATGATGCGCATCTTACTGTTCGTCGCCACCAACCTTGCGGTCGTGCTGATTGCCAGCATTACCCTGAGCCTGTTTGGCTTCAACGGGTTCATGGCGGCCAACGGGGTCGACCTCGACCTGGGCCAGCTGCTGGTCTTCTGCGCGGTGTTCGGTTTCGCAGGCTCCCTGATCTCGCTGTTCATCTCCAAGTGGATGGCGAAGATGAGCACCGGCACCCAGATCATCACCCAGCCGCGCACCCGCCACGAGCAATGGCTGCTGCAGACCGTCGAAGAGCTGTCCCGCGAAGCCGGCATCAAGATGCCCGAGGTCGGCATCTTCCCGGCCTACGAGGCCAACGCCTTCGCCACCGGCTGGAACCGCAACGACGCGCTGGTCGCGGTCAGCCAG
>JAQZAY010000173.1 GCA_029239415.1 Pseudomonas sp.
CCGCTCAAGGCCTGCGACTACGCGGTGCTGCTCAAGCGCCTGATCAAGAACATCGCCTACGACCATGAGATGGACACCACCTTCATGGCCAAGCCCTACCCGGGCCAGGCAGGCAATGGCCTGCATGTACACATTTCCGTGCTGGACAAGGATGGCAAGAACATCTTCACCAGCGAGGATCCCGAGCAGAACGCCGCGTTACGTCACGCTGTCGGCGGTGTGCTCGAGACCCTGCCCGCGTCGATGGCGTTCCTGTGCCCGAACGTCAACTCGTACCGTCGCTTCGGTGCCCAGTTCTACGTGCCCAACGCACAGTCCTGGGGCCTGGACAACCGTACCGTGGCAGTGCGCGTGCCCACCGGCTCCCCGGATGCCGTGCGCCTGGAGCACCGCGTAGCCGGCGCCGATGCCAACCCGTACCTGCTGATGGCCGCGGTGCTGGCCGGCGTGCACCATGGCCTGACCAACAAGGTCGAGCCTGGCGCGCCGATCGAAGGCAACGCCTACGAGCAGCTCGAGCAGTGCCTGCCGAACAACCTGCGCGACGCCCTGCGCGAGCTGGACGACAGCGAGATCCTCAACAAGTACATCGATCCGAAGTACATCGACATCTTTGTCGCGTGCAAGGAAAGCGAGCTGGAAGAGTTCGAGCACTCGATCTCCGACCTCGAGTACAACTGGTACCTGCATACGGTGTGACCAGACCCGTGGGGGCGGGCTGGCCCGCTCCCACAGACTGGACTGGACTAGATGCTCTTCTCGAAGATCTTCGAGTTGCGCTGGTAGTTGTACAGCGACGCCCGCGCCGCTGGCAGCCGCTCGACCCCACTTGGCGCAAAGCCGCGCTCGCGGAACCAGTGCGCCGTCCGGGTGGTGAGCACGAACAGCGTGCTCAGCCCCATCTGCCGGGCACGCCCCTCGATGCGCTCCAGCAGGTCGTCACCCCGTCCGCCATGGCGGTACTCGGGATTGACCGCCAGGCAGGCAAGCTCTCCTGACTCCGAATCTGCAATCGGATACAGCGCTGCGCAGGCGATGATCATGCCGTCGCGCTCGACCACGCTGAATTGCTCGATCTCTCGCTCCAGCACTTCGCGCGAGCGGCGCACCAGGATGCCTTGCTCTTCCAGCGGGCTGATCAGTTCCAGCAGGCCGCCGACGTCCTCGATGGTCGCCTCGCGGACAATCTCGAACTGCTCCTGGGCAACCAGGGTGCCGCCACCGTCACGGGTGAACAGCTCGGTCAGCAAGGCGCCATCCTCGGCGTAGCTGACGATATGGCTGCGCGCCACGCCACCCTTGCACGCCTCGGCGGCGGCGTCGAGCAACTCGCCCTGATAGTCGGAGCCCAGGCGCTGCAGGTGCGCCGGTACCTGCTGCGGGCGCAGCTCGCGAACCAATCGGCCTTGCTCGTCGAGCAAGCCCGACTCGGCGCCAAACAGCAGCAGCTTGTCGGCGCCCAGCTCGATGGCGGCGCGGGTGGCGACGTCTTCGCAGGCCAGGTTGAAGATCTCGCCGGTCGGCGAATAGCCCAGCGGCGACAGCAGCACGATGGCGCGTTCGTCGAGCAGGCGGCTGATGCCCTTGCGGTCGACCCGGCGCACTTCGCCAGTGTGGTGGTAGTCGACCCCTTCGAGAACTCCGATCGGCCGCGCGGTGACCAGGTTGCCCGAGGCCACTCGCAGGCGTGAGCCGTGCATGGGCGAGGCAGCCATGTCCATCGACAGGCGTGCCTCGATGGACACCCGCAGGCTGCCGACCGCGTCGATCACGCAGTCCAGGGTCGGTGCGTCGGTGATGCGCAGGCCGTGGTGGTAGCGCGGGGTCAGGCCCCGGTCGGCCAGGCGGGCTTCGATCTGCGGACGCGAGCCATGTACCAGCACCAGGCGTACGCCCAGGCTGTGCAGCAGTACCAGGTCATGGACGATGTTGCCGAAGTTGGGATGCTCGACGCCATCGCCAGGGAGCATGACCACGAAGGTGCAGTCGCGATGGGCATTGATGTAGGGAGAAGCATGACGCAGCCAATTGACGTATTCGGGCATAACCGGAGCCTGTATGAAAAGTGAACAAGAAGCGAGACGGCACAGCGCTCGAGGGTTATCGTCGGATCAGGCCTGGTGTCACGCGCGGTCTCCTTGTGTCAACGTCTGGATCGATGGGGGGATCGCCGGGCTCAGGCAATAGTGCTGGATCAGTTCACGCAATAGACGCACGGTAGGCTCGATGCGTGACATTTCGAGGTATTCGCCAGGCTGGTGGGCACAGGCGATATCGCCTGGGCCCAGCACCAGCGCCTCGCAGCCCAGGCTCTGGAAGTACGGCGCCTCGGTGGCAAAGGCCACGGCTTCGGCGCGATGACCGGTAAGACGCTCGGCAAGCCTGACCAGTTCCGCGTCGGCGGCCTGCTCGAACGCCGGCGCCTCGGGAAACAGCGGCGTGTAGTCGATGCGTACCTGATGCTGCTCGGCCAGCGGCGCGAGCTTCTGGCGAATGGCCGCGCGCAGCTGCTCGACGTCCATGCCCGGCAAGGGCCGCAAGTCGAACTCCAGGGCGCATTGGCCGCAGATGCGGTTGGGGTTGTCGCCCCCATGGATGCAGCCGAAGTTCAGGGTCGGTTGCGGCACGCTGAACTGCGGGTTGCGATAAGCCTGCTGCCATTGCTGGCGCAGGCCCATCAGCTCGCTCATCACCGCATGCATGGCTTCCATGGCGCTGTGGCCAAGGGTCGGGTCCGACGAGTGGCCGCTGCGCCCGAGGATGTCGATGCGTTCCATGAGAATGCCCTTGTGCATGCGGATCGGCCGCAGCCCGGTCGGCTCGCCGATCACCGCGGCACGGCCCAGTGGCCGCCCGGCCTCGGCCAGGGCGCGGGCACCCGCCATGGAGCTTTCTTCATCGCAGGTCGCGAGAATCAGCAGCGGCTGCTTGAAGTCATGCGCCAGCAACGGTTGCACGGCCTCGACCACCAGGGCGAAGAAGCCCTTCATGTCGCAACTGCCCAGGCCGACCCAGCGGTCGCCGACTTCGGTCAGCTGCAACGGGTCGGTCTTCCACAGCTGTGGGTCATAGGGCACGGTGTCGCTGTGCCCGGCCAGCACCAGGCCGCCAGGGCCGCTGCCATGGCTGGCCAGCAGGTTGAACTTGCCCGGGCTCACCTGCTGGATCTCGCAGGCAAAGCCAAGGTCGCCCAGCCAGCCGGCGAGCAGGTCGATCACCGCGCGGTTGGACTGGTCCAGCGCAGGCTGGGTGCAACTGACCGATGGCGTGGCGATCAGGGCGGCAAACTGGTCTTTCAGCGACGGCAGGGGCATGCGCGCTCTCCTCGGATTCGTCTCCTCATAGTAGAGCCTTCGGGCACCGGGAATAAACCGTCGGCGGCCGACTGCTGTACACTGCCTGGCCAAGACGTCCTGTCCCCAAAGCCCGGATCACCCAGCAATGCCTAAAGAAACCGAACTCAAGCTGCGGGCGAGCCGCGAGACCCTCGCCGCCCTGCGCGAGCACCCGCTGCTCAAGAAACGCAACAAATCCGGCTGGCAGACCCGCGAACTGCTCAACCAGTATTTCGACACCCCTGAGCGCGAGCTGTCGGCCGCCAAGGTCGCCTTGCGCCTGCGCCGTGACGGCGAGGCGGTCATCCAGACCCTCAAGTGCCGTGGCCAGAGCGTGGCCGGGCTGTCGGAGCGAAGCGAGTACGAGTGGCCGCTGGACAAGGCCAAGCTCGACCTCAAGAAGCTCGACGACAGCTGCTGGCCGGCGCAACTGGCCGAGCTCGACAAGAAGACCATCAAGCCGCTGTTCACCACCGATTTCACCCGCGAGTTCGCCGAGATCGCCTGGGGCCGTGGCAAGGCCAAGGTGGTGATCGAGGCCGCACTTGACCTGGGCACGGTGACTGCGGGCAAGCGCAAGGAAGAGATCTGCGAACTGGAGCTCGAGCTGCGTGAAGGCGCGCCCGAGGCGTTGCTGGAACTCGCCGCTGAACTGGCCGCCACCCTTGCGCTGATGCCATGTGACATCAGCAAGGCCGAGCGCGGCTACCGCCTGCTAGACGAAGGCAGCTACGACCTGGGCCTGCCAAGCGCGGCGCTCGCCCCTGAAATGCCGGTCGACGACGCCTTCGCCGCCCTCGCCTGGCAACTGCTGGGCAGCAGCCAGCGCCTGGCCGAACAATACCGTCACACCGGCCACTGGCGCCTGCTGCAGGACTGGGTCCAGTGCCTGGCCGAACTGCGCGCCCTGGCCAGCAGCCTGGGCCAGGCCGCGCCGCGCGCGACCACCCGGGCCTTGCGCAGCAGCCTCGATGCCCTGCTCGAAGACTGGCGCCCGCTGGTACTGGCCGGCAATGACGACGAAGATATCCGCCGCGCCGCGCCCGAGCAGTTCGCCGAAGAGTTGCTGGACCCGCGCTGGGGCCAGTTCTCGCTGGAAACCTCGCGTTGGCTGCTGGCGCGTGGCTGGACCGTCGAGCGCAACAAGCGTGGTGATCGCCAGGGCAGCGCGCAACTGGCCAACTGGCTGGCCCACCTGCTGTTCGAGGAAGCCCGCACCCTGCAGCTGCCGCTGTACCAGCAGCAGCCCGAGGACCTTGCCGAGCAGCTGCCTCGTATCGAGCGCCTGCTGGCCTGGCTGCACCATGCGCGCCAGGTACTGGAGTCGCCCGAGCTCGATCGCCTGTACGGCGAGCTGAACAAGCTGCACGACCTGGCCAGCCAGCCGATCAGCGACGAAGTACTCGAGGCACGCGTCCAGCAAGCCCTGACCGTGTTCCAGGGCCGCGCCTGGAAGCAGTTGCTCAAGTCGCCGTCAGCGCGATAAGGGCAGGCTGGTCGTGGACTTGATCTCGGACAAGGCCACGATCGAGTTGACCTCCTGGATCCCCGGCACCATCGACAGCTTTTCGAAGAAGAAACGCTCGTAGGCTTCGATGTCCGGGGTGACAATGCGCAGCAGGAAGTCCACCGACCCCATCAGTACATAGCACTCCAGCACTTCCGGGAAACCGCGGATCGCCTCGGTGAACTCGGTGAAGTTGGAGCGCCCGTGGGCGTTGAGCTTTACTTCGGCGAAAATCTGCGTGTTCAGCCCGACTTTCTTGCGGTCGAGCAAGGTGACCTGGCCACGGATCACCCCTTCCTCCTTCAGGCGTTGGATGCGTCGCCAGCACGGCGACTGGGATAGTCCCACGCGTTCGGCGATCTGTGCGCTGGACAGCGACGCGTCCTCCTGCAGCAGCGCCAATATGCGTCGATCGTAGGCGTCCAACTCTGATTGCATGAATTTTCCTTTTTAAGCGGTCATGGCGAATGGCTCAATTCGCTCAACAAGCGAATTCAGACAATCATAGAGAAAAAATGCCGGTCTCGACGTGCAAGACTTTCGCATCGATTCCGGAGACTGCCATGAACGCACTCGAACGCTCCAGCGCCCCCCTGCGTACCGATGCCTGGGCCGCCAGCGCCGCCCACAGCACGGTGTGCTACCAGCTCCAGGCCGAAGCCGAGCCAGATACCCTGTGCCGCGTGCTCAACCTGTTCGCCCTGCAGTTCCTGACCCCGCATCGGGTGCAGGTGGACCAGCAGGACGAGACCCTGTGCATGGAGATCGCCGTGACCGGCCTGAGCTGGCACCGCGCCGAGGTGATTGGGCAAAAGCTGCGCAACCTGGTCTGCGTCGGCGAGGTGAGCCTGGAGACGGTGGCACAGTTGCACGAGGTGTTGCCGGGCCAGGCACGCTGAGCCCCCTGCAAGATCCCGTAACCCTTGCTCGCGGTGCGCGAGTCCATGACGGGCTAGCCTGTGGGATGTCTCCAGACCCGGCAAGGATGCCCGCATGTACACTCGCCCTGACAACACCCTCGATCCCTATCGCCTGATCGACGCCTTGCACGCCGAGCAGCGTCTCGATGCCGACCAGGCACGCGCGCTGCGCCAGCGTGCGGCGGCGCACCCCGAACTCCACCCGCTGGAGCTGCTGGCCGGCCAAGGCATGGACCTGGACAGCCTGTGCCAATGGCTGGCTGGAAAAGTCGGCCAGCCCTACCAGCGCATCGATCCGTTGCACGTCGACGTGGCCGAGGTGACCGGTCTCATGTCCGCAGCCTTTGCCCAGCGCCACGGCATCCTGGCACTCGGCATGGATGCCCAGGGGGTGACGGTGGCCAGCGCGCAACCTTGCGTGCGCGACTGGGAAGAAGATCTTGCCCAGAGCCTGGGCAGGCCGGTGCGACGGGTGCTGGCCAGCCCGGTGCAGATCCGCCAGCTCAGCCAGACATTCTTTCGCCTTGCCCATTCGGTCAATGGCGCGCGCCATGAACAGGCGTCCGGGCTGGGCGAGCTCGAGCAATTGCTCGAGCTGGGACGCGGCCAGTCCAGCGCCAGCGCCG
Organism: Pseudomonas sp.; assembly: GCA_029239415.1. The sequence continues at coordinate 6,389 of JAQZAY010000173.1, forward strand.
ACGACGCCCACATCGTGCATATCGTCGACTGGGTGCTGCAGTACGCCTTCGAGCAGCGCGCCAGCGATATCCACCTGGAACCCAGGCGCGAGCAGGGCCGCTTGCGCTTTCGCATCGATGGCCTGCTGCACCCGGTCTATGCCTTTCCGGCCAGCGTTACCCTGGCACTGGTCAGCCGCCTCAAGCACCTGGGCCGCATGAACGTGGCCGAAAAACGCCGTCCCCAGGATGGCCGGCTGAAAAGCCGGCTGCCCAGTGGGGAAGACATCGAGTTGCGCCTGGCGACCTTGCCTACCCCGTTTGGTGAAAAGCTGGTGCTGCGCCTGTTCGATCCACAGCAGTTGCAGCAAGGCTTCGATCAGCTAGGCCTGGAAGGCGCCCTGCTGGCGCGCTGGCAATCCCTGCTGCAACGCCGCCAGGGCATGCTGCTGGTCACAGGCCCCACCGGCTCGGGCAAGACCAGTACCCTCTACGCCAGCCTGCGCCAACTGGCTACGCCGCAGGTCAACCTGTGCACCATCGAAGACCCGATCGAAAGGCTCGACCCGGCCTTCAACCAGCTGCAGGTACAACCCGCCATCGACCTGGGTTTTGCCGACGGCGTACGCGCCCTGCTGCGCCAGGATCCGGACGTCATCATGATCGGCGAGATCCGCGACCGGGAAACCGCCCAGGTGGCCGTCCAGGCAGCGCTGACGGGGCACAGGGTACTGTCCACGCTGCACACCGACGACACCTGCAGCGCCATCACCCGGCTGCAGGAGCTGGGCATCGCCGACTACCTGATCAAGGCCACGCTGCTCGGCGTGCTGGCCCAGCGCCTGGTGCGTACCCTGTGCACCTCGTGCAAGGGTTCACCCACTCCTGGCTCGGGGTGCCGCCTGTGTCGCGATACGGGGTATCACGGCCGCACCGGCCTGTTCGAACTCCTGCCCTTGAGCGACGGGCTGCGCGCGTGCATCAAGCCGGCCACCGATCTGGGCGAGTTGCGCCGGCAGGCCTTGGCCGAGGGCCTGTGCGACCTGCGCCGCAGCGGCGCACACAAGGTCGCGCTGGGGCAGACCACCCACATCGAAGTACTGCGCGTATGCGCCTGAGCTTCGGGAACTTGGCCATGCTGGCCAGGATCGAAACGCACATATCCCTGAACAAGAGTGAACCTGCCATGCGTCTCAAATCAGCCATCGCCGCTGTTGCCCTGATTTCCCTGCCCCTGGGTCATGCCCTGGCAGATGGCTTCTGGCGTGACGTGATTTCCTCCGGTGCCACTACCGCATCGACCTACCTGACCTTCAAGGACCACAAGCTGATCGTCGCGGCGCAGGATGATGCCGGCAGCTATGTCGCCAGCCAAGGCTCGATCCGCGGGCCGTACCTGGAGGCCGCGATGCAGAAGGTTCGCGCGGACAACCCCGGCCTGCAGGCCAGCGACATGGACCTGGCGAACGCGATCCTGGCGAAGAATGCGGTGGCTGAGTAACCCCATAATCGCCCGCGCC
>JAQZAY010000174.1 GCA_029239415.1 Pseudomonas sp.
AGTACAGCATGCAGAATCCGCTTACCCAGTATCCGCAGCCCCCCTTTGCCGCCCAGACCCAGCCCGCGCCTGGCCTGGATGCCAAGATGGACCCCGAACCGGACCATGGGGAGCGCACCTACAAGGGCTTCGGCCGGCTGGCCGGGCGCAAGGCGCTGATCACCGGCGCCGATTCTGGCATCGGCCGTGCCACGGCCATTGCCTTTGCCCGCGAGGGCGCCGACATCGTGCTCAACTACCTGCCGGTCGAAGAGGCCGATGCGCGCGAAGTCATCGCCCTGATCGAGGCCGAAGGCCGCAAGGCCATTGCCCTGCCAGGCGACCTGAAAGACGAGGCCTTCTGCAAGCAACTGGTCGAGCAGGCCCATGCGCACCTAGGCGGCCTCGACATCCTGGTCAACGTGGCCGGCAAGCAGACCGCTCGCAAGGATATCAGCCAGGTCAGCAGCGAGCAGTTCGACGCGACCATGAAGACCAACGTGTACGCGTTGTTCTGGTTGTGCCAGGCGGCCGTGCCGCTGATGCCAGCGGGGGCGACCATCATCAATACCGCCTCGATCCAGTCCTACCAGCCATCGCAGACCCTGCTCGACTATGCCACCACCAAGGCGGCCATCGTGGCCTTCACCAAGGCGCTGGCCAAGCAGGTGATCGAACGCGGCATTCGCGTGAATGCCGTGGCGCCGGGCCCGATCTGGACCGTGCTGCAGCCCAGCGGTGGCCAACCGCCGGAGAAGATCCCGGACTTCGGCAGCCAGACGCCGATGAAGCGCCCAGGCCAACCGGCAGAATGCGCGCCGCTGTATGTGCTGCTCGCCTCGCAGGAATCCAGCTACATCACCGGCGAAGTGTTCGGCGTGACGGGCGGTAACCCGCTGCCGTAGGGCTAGCGGATCAAACCTTTGGGCAGGCGGCGCGGTCACTGAAGTAAGTACCTGTAGATCGGGTCAAGGAGGCTGTATGAAGTTCCTTTGCTTGCTGCGTGGTTGCCAATGGCGCTCTTCATGCGTTCGCGAAGTCGCCGGCCTGTCCTGTCAATGCTGTAAACGCTGCGGGGCCCTGCGCTATTGCTCGCAGGGCTCTGCGTCACAACCTACCCCCTAGGAGCAGAGCATGCCTCGAGCCATCTGGAAAGGTGCGATCAGCTTCGGCCTGGTGCACATCCCGGTCAGCCTCAACTCCGCGGTGCGCAGCGAGCGTGTCGATTTCGACTGGCTCGACAAGCGCAGCATGGACCCGGTGGGCTACAAGCGGATCAACAAGGTCACCGGCAAGGACATCGACGCGGAAAACATCGTCAAGGGCGTCGAGGTCGAGAAGGGGCGCTACGTGGTGATCAGCGAGGACGAGATCCGCGAGGCCCGGCCCGAGGCCACCCAGACCATCGACATTTTCTCCTTCGTGGAGCATAACGCGATCCCCTTGCAGCACTTCGATACCCCTTATTACCTGAGCCCGGACCGCCGTGGCGGCAAGGTCTACTCCCTGTTGCGCGAAACCCTCGAAAGCAGCGGCAAGGTGGCCTTGGCCACGGTAGTGCTGCATACCCAGCAACACCTCGCCTTGCTGCGCCCGCTCGACGAGGCGCTGGTGCTGATCACCTTGCGCTGGCCCGAGGAGGTGCGTGGCATCGACACCCTGGAGCTGGACAAGAGCGTGACCGAGGCCAAGGTCGACAAGCGCGAATTGCAGATGGCCAAGCGGCTGGTGGAAGACATGAGCGGCGAATGGACACCGGACGAGTACCACAACGTCTTCAAGCAGACCATCATGGAGCTGGTCGAGGAGAAAGCCAAACACGGCAAGATTGCCGTGGTGGAATCGACCAAGGAGAGTGCCGGCGAGAAGAGCGCCGACATCATCGACCTGACCGAGCTGCTCAAGCGTAGCCTGGGTGGCAAGGCACCGGCGAAGAAAAAGGCCCCCGCGCGCAAGAAGGCTTCCTGACTGCAGGCGTGGCCGTCAGTCCGAGCACGCTTGCGCGCTGCCAAGGCCGGCCAGGCCCTTGAGATAGTCGCCAAATCCTTCGCGCGCGCGGCAATCGCCCCGGCTGCTGGTCGCCACGCTATGCCTGGCCGTCCACACGATACGTGCGCCTGCTGCCTGCAATGCCTTTACCAGATGTACGTCTTCATGGGCAGGCAAGGGCGGGAACCCACCGACCCGCTGATAGGCCTGGGCACAGATGCCCAGGTTGGCGCCATGGATATGCCGGTGATTCTCCCGGGCCTGGTAGCCGCGTCGATAACGCTCCCGCAGCGCGGCATCCTGCCAGGGCTGCCAGCGCTCGACATGTACCGTGCCGCACACCGCATCCGCCGCACACTCGAGCTGCCACAGCAACCAGTGCGGCGGCACCCGGCTGTCCGCGTCGGTGCACGCCAGCCAGCGGGCGCCTTGCTCGAGCATCCAGGCGGCCCCTGCGCGACGTGCCCGGCCGACATTGCCAGCTTCTACCTCGAGGGTCTCCACGCCATGGCGCCGGGCAATGGCGGCGCTGCTGTCGGTGCATCGATCGAGCACCACCAGCGTGCGCACCTCATGCCCAGCCTGTCCGGCCTCTCGCACCGCCACCTCGACGGCCTTCAGGCAATGACCCAGGCGGCGTGCTTCGTTATGCGCAGGAATGATCACGGCGATCATGCGCAGGTCTCTTCCAGGTCGACCACGCTAGGCTGGCAGCACCAGTACTCCAGCAGGAAGTCGGCTTCTTCATGGCGGTAGAGCGGGTACAAGGGCAAGTGCTTGGCGAGCATCGCATGTACCTGGTGGCCGGTCTGCGGGCAGCCTTCGATCGGGTGCAGCCAGTGGCAGGCAAGCAGTCCGCCATCAGGCGTCAGGCTGGCGACCGATTGCTCGATCACTTGCAGCCACTGCGTCGGGTCCAGGTAGTAGCCGATCTCGCTGAGCACGATCAGGTCGAAGCGCTCGCCCGGCCAATCGGCGGGCAGGCGGCCTTGCTCGACCCTGGCATGGGGGACGCCGCTGAGGCGTTCATGGGCCAGTCGCACGGCGGTCGGGTCCAGGTCCTGGCACAGCAGGTCGGCGCTACGCTCGGCCAGCGCCGCGCTGAGCTCGCCGTTGGCGCAGGCGGGCTCGAACACGCGCGCATAGCACTGGCGCGGCAGGCTGGCCATGACCAGGTCGCGCTTGCGGCGTTCGTACCAGCGTTGGCGAAACGCCCAGGGGTCATCGCTGTTGGCGTAGAGCTGGGCGAAGTACTGATCGTCAGGCTTCATAGGAACACCAGTTCGAACGGTTGCAGGAGGCACTCCAGCAGGCGGGGCGGCAACACGGGCGGACGCCCGTCGTCGGCTTCCATCTGGCTGACGTGGGCGGCGATCGCTTGTTGCTTGCGCGCCACGGCGGCCTTGTCAAGCTGGATGCGATGCGCGCGAGACCAGGGCAGCCGCGCATCGTCTGGGCTCGCCCAGTGCCAGGCCCAGACAGGCACCTCCACCAGGCGCGCATGGCGTGCCTGGGCCGCCTGGGCGCAGGCACGGCCGACGGCCTCGTGGTCGGCATGGCCGTCACTGCGCCAGGTGGTCAGCAACACATCGCCTGGCTTGAGCAGCTGGTTCAGATGATTGACCAGGAAGGCTTCATCGCGCGCCACGGCACTGTCCTTGAGATTGAGGCGGCGCCAGTCGAGCTCGGTGACGGCCAGGTCGAGGCGTTGCAGGGCATGACGGCTTTCAAGCGGCCGGTCTCGACGCAAGCGGTGCTCGGTCCAGTGGACCGAATCCTGATGACTGCCTTCGCCATCGGTGACCGAGATCAGCACCAGGTCCTGCTCACGGCCGCTGAAGCTGCACAATAGGCCGCCACAGGCCAGGATCTCGTCGTCAGGGTGCGGAGCCACTACCACCAGGCGAGTGCCGGGTGGGCAAAGCTGCTCGGGATTGATCCAGGTAGCCCGGGCCAAGTGGGCCGATTGCTGCCAGTCGGCCCAGCGGGTGCCATCGCTGGCTTGGATAAGATTCTTGGTCATAGCTGCCAGGCTCCTGCAGGGTCTTGCGCCAGTTGCTGGCCGAGGGTGGCCAGGTCGCGTTCGGCATGGCTCTGGCGCAGGTATACCGGGAGGTCGGCGCTGAGCCTCGCGAAGTGGCTGCTGCGGCAGAAGGGCGTGGCGCCCAGGGCACGGCCGACATGCCCGATCACTTGCTCGACCGTCTGTTCGACCTGGGCGCGTACCCGGCGCACGGGCAAGCTGGCGTCCTGTGCGGGGTTGCGATCGATCCAGTCCGCGCATTGGCGCAGGGCCGCACGAGCACCGTACAGCGCGGCATCGACCGCGCCCAGGTGGGCGTGGGCATGAGGGTCAGGGCGTGGCTTGCGGCAGTGATCGCGCAGATAGCGCGCCAAGGCCTCGGCGGCGCCATACCAGCATGCAGCGATGCCACCACCGCCATGCCAGAAGCCAGGCCGCGACAGGTATTGTCCAGGCTTGCCGATCGCCAACCCCGGAGTGTCTTGGAAGTGGATTTCAACGCTGGCGGTGGCGGCCATGCCGACCGCCTGCCAGTGATCGGCAACGATCCGCTGGGTGGGATCTGCAAGCTCGATGGCCACCAGCTGGGGCTGATTACTGTCGTCCCAGGCGGTCAGCAGCGCCCGGTCGATCTGCAGGGCACCGGAACACCAGGCCTTGCTGCCCGCCAGGCGTACCTGATCACCCGAGCGCGCGACGATCCGTGCCCGGGCGCTAGGGGATTCCGCAGCCCAGACCCCCCAGATACCGTCGCCGATGTCGCTCGCCGCGTCACACTCGGCCAGAATGGCCAGGGCGTCGGTATGACCTTCGTAGAGCTTGGCCAGCGACAGGTCATGGCCGGCGATGCGTGCCAAGGCCTGCCAGCGCTTCAAGGTCTGGCCATGGCCCGGGCGCGGCAGCAGGTCAAGCTTCTCGGCCCGCAGAGCCTTCAGGACAAGGAGCAGTTGCGCGTCGAGATCGAGCGTCTGGGGGCGCTCGATGAAACCGTGCAGCAATCGATCGAGATTGGCCAGGCCAAGATCCTGGATGACGCTCATGTCATGGATTCCTCAGGCCCACCCTGGGCCACCGTGGTACAACGTGTATGCATCAGGTCAATCCCAGCTGCTTGCGCATGCGGGCAGTGATGGACTGCCGAGTGGTGGCAAGACCTGCCCAAGGATCATCGATCTCGGCCAGGCGCTCGCGCAGGTTGAACAGGTTCCATTGGTTGGCGCCCTTGAGCTGCGCCAGCTCCTCGCGCCAGATCGGCACCGAGACGGGCAGCCCTTCGCGGGCGCGCAACGAGTAGGCACAGGCGGTGGTTGCGCCCTTGCCGTTGCGCAGGTAGTCGATGAAGATGCGGCCAATGCGGTTCTTGGGGCCCGATACCGCGGACAGCCTGTCCGGGAACAGCCCGGCCAGGTGATTGACGATGGCATGGCTGAAGTCCTTGACCTCATCCCATCCGGCGCGGCGGGTCAGGGGCACCACCACGTGGATACCCTTGCCGCCACTGGTCTTGATGAAGCTCTGCAAGCCCAGCTCGTCGAGCAGGGTAAGGGTGAGGTAGGTCGCTTCGAGCATGGCTTTCCAGGGCAGGGCTGGATCGGGGTCGAGGTCGAGGACAAAGCGGTCGGGCTTGTCGAAGTGCTTCTCGGTGGCATTCCAGGCATGCAGCTCCAGCATGTTCATCTGTACCGCGCCGAGCAGGGTGTCGGGCCGGTTGATGATCATCACCGCCTGGCCGGCCTCGGCCTTGTCATGCGTGACGAGGTTCGGGATATTCAGTTGGCCTGCGTTCTTCTGGAAGAACAGCTCGCCCGACAGGCCGTCCGGGGCGCGCACCAGGGCCACCGGGCGCTGGGCCAGGTGCGGCAGTAACCAGTCGGCCACCTCGGCGTAGTACTCGGCGACCTGGCGCTTGGTCGCGCCACTGCTGGGGTCGATGACCCGGTCGGGGTGAGTCAGGCGCAGGCTACCGAGGTTCTCGGTGTCCGCAGCGGTCTTTTTCGGGGTCATGGGTCGCTCCAGGTCAATGGCCGTGGCTGGCTTGTCGTCGCGCAAGCCATGGAACACCGCATGGCGCACGATGCCTTCGCGGGTCATCTGGGCAAACGCCACTTCGGCCAGCAGGCTGGGCTGCAACCAGTGCACGCCCCGGGCCTCGGCGCCGGTGGGAGGATTGACCAGGGCAGGGCGCTCGCCTTCGAGTGGCTTGAGCCGGGCATGGATAGTGTCGAGCGTGGTCGCGCTGAAACCTGTGCCCACCTTGCCGGCATAGTGCAGCTCGCCGCTTTCGTTGTCGTGCAGGGCCAGCAGCAACGCGCCGAAACCGCTGCGGCTGCCCTTGGGGTCGGTGTAGCCGACGATGACGAACTCCTGGCGGCGCTTGCACTTGAGCTTGATCCAGTCGCTGCTGCGCCGGCTTGTGTAAGTACTGTCGACACGCTTCCCGATCAGGCCTTCGAGTTCCAGCTGACAGGCGCTTTCGAGCAGGGAGTCGACCGGGACGTCGAAATCCTCGGAGAAGTTGAGCTGGGGGGATTCGCTGTTTTCCAGCACGGCGCGCAGGGCGTCGCGGCGAGCCTGCAAGGGGCTTTCCCGCAGGTCCTTGCCGTCGAGGTAGAGCAGGTCGAACAGGTAATAGCTGATCTGTTCGTCGCTGCTGCGATCGAAGGCGTTCTGCAGTGCCTGGAAGTCGGCCACGCCATTTTCACCCGCCACCACCATCTCGCCGTCGAGCCAGGCCGACTTGAGCTTGAGTGCCCGTAGTGCGGCAACCTGGTGCGGCATCTTGGCGCTCCAGTCGTGGCCATTGCGGGTCAGCAGGCGCACATCGTCGCCGTCGATGCGGGCGAGGATGCGGTAGCCATCGAACTTGACCTCGTAGCGCCATTCGCCGCTCGGGGGAGATTCGACCAGGGTCGCCAGCTGCGGCTGCAGCATCTCCGGCATCGCCGCCTTGCGCCCACTGCTGGCGCGCTTGGGGGATGCAGGGACAGGGCTGGCCTGCGCGGTGGCAGTGCTGGCCTGCCGGGGCAGCAAGGTGCGCTCGCTCAATACGCTGTCAGGCTGGTCCACGAGGATGTCGTAGTCGGCCTCGCTGCGCGCTTCGCCATCATGGGACTTGACCAGCATCCACTGTTCCCTCTTGCCATCGGCACGGGTGCGAAACAGGTTCCAGACACCCGCCAGTTTCTCGCCCTGCAGGCGAAAGCGCAGCTTGCCCTTGGCGTAGCCCTGGTGCGGGTCGCCCTCGGGCTCCCAGACGCCGCGGTCCCAGACGATCACGTCGCCCGCGCCATAGTGCCCGTGCGGGATGCTGCCTTCGAAGCTGGCGTAGTCCAGCGGGTGGTCTTCCACATGCACTGCCAGGCGGCGGACCTTGGGATCGAGCGAGGGTCCCTTGGGAACGGCCCAGCTCTTCAGGGTGCCGTCGAGCTCCAGGCGAAAGTCATAGTGCAGGTGGCTGGCATCGTGTTTCTGGATGCAGTACTGCAGCGCATGGGCCGACTTGCCCGGCTGCGCCTTGCCGGCTGGCTCGGAGGTGGCATTGAAGTCGCGCTTGCGCTGGTACTCCTGCAGGGGCTTGGCCATGGGGCGCTCCGGGGGTTCACAGGTGTCTAGAACTGGGAGGGAAACAAAGGCCTTGGAGTTCAATCTGTTGGCAGTTGCGAGGCCACTTGGCGAAAACTCTGAATCATTGCCCCCTTGTTGGAGTCGACTGGACAAGCCCATACCAATGGAGAGGCACCATGAGCAGTGAACCACATGACCCCAAGACTCGACCTCCGGCAGAGATCGATACCATTGAAGACCGCATGGGCAG
>JAQZAY010000175.1 GCA_029239415.1 Pseudomonas sp.
CGGTCCCGCCCGACCCCGAAGACAATCAGTGGTCGTTCTGTTTCGCTGGCATGCCGCTGTTCATCAACATGAGTTTTCCCGCGCACCGGCAGATGAAAAGCCGCAACCTGGGCAATGCCATCGTGTTCGTGATCAATCCACGGGAAAGTTTCGACGAGGTGGCCAGCGCGCAGACCGAGAGCGGCAAGCGCATTCGCGAGCGTATTCGCGAACGGGTGCGCCATTACAACGCCGGGGCCGTGCCCGATACCCTCGGCTTCTTTGGCCAGGAAGACAACTTCGAATGGAAGCAGTACCAGCTCCAGGAGCCCGGATCGCTGGACCTGGCCCGCTGCCCTTTCCATACCCGTGCAACGCCTGACACACAGATCGAGAACTGACCGTGAATACCGCCCTGACCCTCACCTACGCCCTGACCGTCCTGCTGCTGATCGCTACCCCCGGGCCTGTGGTCGCGCTGATCGTCAACACCGCCGCCGCCTCGGGTTCGCGCAAGGCGCTGTTCACCGCGCTGGGCACCAACTGGGCCTCGCTGGTGCTGATCGGCGCCGCCGCCTGGATCATCATGACCAGCGCGGCCATCGACCGCGCCTGGCTCAGCGGCATGAGCCTGCTGGGATGCCTGTTCATCGGCTACATCGCCTTGAGCACCCTGCGCGAAGCCTGGCACCTGCCTACCCAGGGCGCCGCGGAAGCGGTCGCCAAACCTGATCGTGGCGGGCTGTGGCATGGATTCATGGTGGGCATCTCGAATCCCAAGGACATCATTTTCTTCATCTCCTTCTTCCCGCAGTTCATCCAGATCACCGAGTCGTTCGGCAAGAGCATGGTGGTGTTGTCGCTGCTGTGGATCGTCATCGACTTCGCGGTGCTCAGCCTCTACATCTTCGCCATCGGCAAGATCGCATCGCAGCGCAACAACCGTCTGATCAGCCTGGCTTCCGCCGTCGCCCTGCTGCTGATCGCCTGCGTGGGCCTGGCCTACAACGTGAGGGAGCTGGCTCAGTGAAGGCGGTGGAGCCGGAGGTCATGCCGCCTGCGTGCGGCAGAGACTGATGGAAGTGGGTTTCGGCGCGGCAGATGCATGGCTAGAATAGGGCCTTGTCGCTTCTGCTTCGCCTGAGATGTACAGTACTGCCATGAATATCGAAGTCGTTCATCGTCCGGCCACCGCCGGCACCAGCACCTTGCCGCAGGCCCAGCAGTGATCTGCGTACGGGTGGTGCCTGCCCTGCTCGCGGTCTGCCTGCCCATCGCAGGCCAGGCGATGGAAGTCAACATCGACCCGCATGCCGACCTGCTGTATCGCCAGGCGTTGCCACTGCTCGAGCAAGCCGACAAGCAGGAAGAGGCCGGCACGTTGCGCACCTCCGATGATGACCCCCAGCTCAGCCGCCAAGGCCAGGCCATGGCGCGCACCCTGCCCACCGCGGTGGCCCTGCTGAAGAAGTCCGTGGCGCTCGGGCATCCGGTCGCGCAATACCGGCTCGCGCTGTACTACATGACCTACCTGCCGGCCACCCAGATTCCCGATGCCGCCTGCCCGTTGCTGCAGGCCAGCCTGCAGCAAGGCTTCGCGCCCCCTGCCCCGGCCATCGCCACCTGGTGCCCGCCCTACAGCGCCAGCAAGGCCTACCGGGAGGCGATGGAGTCGATTGCCGCGATGGCCACCTTGTACGCGCCGTACTATCCGCAGCCTGCCGTGCGCCTGGCCTGCAGCCGCAGCCGCCCGCAGGGCCTGCAGATGCAGTGGGGCCGCCAGCGCGACTACCAGGCCGAGGTCTACCGCCTGCTGGGCGACCTCGACCCGCAGCATCGCCAGACCTTGTTGCAGAAGGCCGTGGAGATCAATGGCTGTACCGCGGCCCAGCAACGCCTGCTGAGCAATCACTGACGGTACGCCCGCAGCAAGATCGTTCAAGCCAGGAGCTCGCGGCTCTGGCATGCTTGGCGGCCTTGTCCATTTGTCGCTCACGCCATGTCCATCCGCTCATCCACAGCACGCCAGGCATTTGTCCTCGGCGCCATCGCCATCATGCCGCTCTCACTGGCCGTTGCCCCGTGGGGCCTGCTGGCAGGCTCCATGGCCATCGAGGCCGATCTCACCCCATGGGAGGGCCAGGGCCTGTCGGCGATTGTCTTCGCAGGCGCCGCGCAACTGGTCGCCATCGGCATGCTCAAGGGCGGCGCGAGCCTGTTCTCGATTCTGCTGACCACCTTGCTGCTGACCTCGCAGCATCTGCTCTATGGCCTGTCGATGCGCCCGGCGATATCGGGGTTGCCGCTGCGCTGGCGGCTGGGCCTGGGTTTTTTGCTGACGGACGAATTCTTCGCATTGACCAACCGCCATGACCAGGCACAGTTCAACCGCTGGTACGCCCTGGGCGTGGGGCTGACGTTCTACGTGGCGTGGAATCTCTTCACCTTGGCCGGCATCCTGCTGGGCCAGAATATCCCGCACCTCGACCAGCTGGGCCTGGATTTCTCGATCGTCGCGACGTTCGTGGCGTTGATCGCCCCCTTGGTGCGCAACGTGCCTACCGTGGTCTGCGTGGCAGTGTCGCTGTTCTGTTCGGTGCTGTTCAGCTACTGGCAGTGGGAGACCGCCTTGGTGCTGGCGGGCCTGCTGGGGATGACGGCAGGATTTGTGTGCCAGAAGTTCACGGGAGCACGCGCATGATCTTTCTGTTGATCATCGGCATGGGCTTGGTCGTGTTCCTCAACCGCTACGCCTTCCTGGAGCCTCGCCTGCCCTTGCGCCTGAGCTCCAACGCCCGGCAGTTCCTGGGCTTTGCGGTGCCCGGCATGCTCACCGCCATCTGCGGCCCGATCATCTTCCTGCCTGGGCATCAACTCGACCTCGGGCTGGACAACCCCTACCTGCTGGGCGCCGTGGTGGCCGTGGTGCTGGTGCTGTGGACCCGCAGCGTGCTGTTGAGCATGCTGGTGAGCATGCTGGTGTTCTTCCTCCTGCGGACCTGGTTGACGGGCGCTGGATAACGCGCTCCTGCGCAAGCCGAAACGCCAGGCGCTGCTAAACTGTCAGGGCTGAAAGGGAGGATTCCATCATGTCCGCAAAAGAGCTCACGACCCTTTTGACGTTGATCAACCAGCGTCAATCGCGCTTGACCAGCACCTGCAAGGAAATCGCCGACTGGATCGACCGGCAGGGCGACGTGCCCGCCGCTGGCAGGATCCGCGAAAGCCTCAGGGCGCTGGAGGCCGACGAGGTGCAGGTGAGCAAGACCCTGACTTCGTTGAATACCGACAGGCCGCTGCCACGATTCCGGTGAGCACGCTGTGTACGCCGTTTCGCCGATGAACGACGCCGTATCCCTATGGGAACGGGCAAGCCCGCTCCTACAGGGCCTGGCTCAGTGCTGATGCATGTGCTCGTGGCCGGTCCCGGCGGTCAATGCCCGCACAGGCGCCTGGACTTGCAGCGTCTGGCGCTGGCCCTGGGCATTTTCCAGGGTCAGGGTCAGGGGCACTTGCTGCCCTTCCTCGACCTGGTCGACCAGGCCCATGAGCATCACGTGCACACCACTCGGATCAAGGCTGACGGCCTTGCCGGCAGGCAGCGCGACGCTGGGCACTTCGCGCATGCCCATGACCTCGCCGTTCATGGTCATTTCATGGATTTGCACCGTCTTGGCGACCGGGGATGAAACGCCGAGCAGCTTGCTGTCGTCGCTGGCGGTCAGGATCATGAAGGCAGCCGTGGCCTGCTGGTGCGGCACGCTGGCGCGGACCCAGGCGTCGCTGACAATGGTCTCGGCCAGCGCTGGCAGTGCAAGGCCGGACAGGGCCAGGGCCGCCAGGCAACGCTTGAGCGGTTGGATCGACAAAGCCATCAGCAGATCTCCATGAGGGCAAGCAGGTCTTCGGTACATTCCTTGGCGTTCAGCGAATGGCCGAGGCTCAGGCGCAAGGTGCCGCGTGAATCGTAGACGTAACTGGTGGAAGTGTGCGTGATGGTGTACGTATCGCCCGCTGGGACTTTCTCGTGGAACACCTTGAACTCCTTGGCCACCGCGTCGATTTCTTCCGGGGTACCGGTCAGGGCGGTGAACGAGGGGTCGAACGCCTTGACATAGGCATCGAGCACTTCGGGCGTGTCGCGCTCGGGGTCGAGGGTGATGAACACCACCTGCAGGAACCCGGCGTCGCGCCCCATCATCTTCTTGATCTGCGCCGCGCGCGCCAGGGTGGTCGGGCAGACCATCGGGCACTGGGTGAAGCCGAAGAAGAACATCGGCATCGAGCCGTAGTAGCTCGACAGCGTGCGAACGTTGCCTTGGGTGTCCTTGAGCTTGAAGGAGCGGCCGAGGATCTCGTTGCTCATGTTCTTGCCGTACTTGAACTCGAGTCCACGCGCGGGGCTGCAACCGGCCAACATGCCAAGCCCCAGGACTCCCATCCCGGCCACAACGGCGCGCCGGGTCAGTAAATCAGTCATGTAACCATCCTGTGAAGGGAAGGTGCCGGCCACTGGGCAGGGCCGGTCGAATGCCGGGGCATTCTGGCATGCACTCCCCCTGCCTTCTAGCCGATAACAGGGCAGGACGCCTGCAGCCCTTGTAAACCGGGCTGCGGCCTGTTGTCGCAGATGTTGAAACAGTAACAGTTTGTTGCTAGGGAGCGATGGCGAGTCAGTAGTAGGCGTTTTCTTTCTGCGTGTGGTCGGTCACGTCGCGCACACCCTTGAGCTCAGGGATTCGCTCGAGCAAGGTGCGCTCGATGCCGTCCTTCAAGGTCACGTCGGCCTGCCCGCAGCCCTGGCAGCCGCCACCGAACTGCAGCACGGCGATGCCGTCCTCGACCACGTCGATCAGGCTGACCTGGCCGCCGTGGCTGGCAAGACCGGGGTTGATCTCGGTCTGCAGGTAGTAGTTGATGCGCTCGTTGATCGGGCTGTCGGCGTTGACCATCGGCACCTTGGCATTCGGCGCCTTGATGGTCAGCTGGCCGCCCATGCGGTCGGTCGCGTAGTCGACCAGCGCGTCCTCCAGGAACGGTACGCTGACCGAGTCCAGGTAGGCGGTGAAGCTCTTCAGGCCCACGGCCTGGTCCTCGGGCTTTTCTTCGCCCGGCTTGCAGTAGGCGATGCAGGTCTCGGCGTACTGGGTGCCTGGCTGGGTGATGAAGACGCGGATGCCGATGCCCGGGGTGTTCTGCTTGGAGAGCAGATCGGCCAGGTAATCATGGGCGGCGTCGGTAATGGTTATAGCGCTCATGGAAGTTCCTCTCAGACTTGCCCGCAGTTTACGCCAACCTGGCCCCTGAACAAAGTCCTAGTAATTGACTCGGGATAGCGCCAGCGCAGGCTGCACCGAGCGCCGCGCCTCGAACCAGGCGCTCAGGCGCCGGTACAGTCCGCGCTCGAGCCACTGGTAGCTCAGCCACGACGCGGCGGCGATCACCGGCACGCATACGGCGAAAGTCGCATACGGATCGAGCTTGAGCTGGCGGCTGGCGAACCACCCGCCGTAGAGCACCAGCACATGGATCAGGTAGACCGAATACGAGCAGTCGCCCAGCGACTTGAGCACCTGGTTGCCCTTGAAGTACGGCTCCAGCGCCACGCTCGCCAGCACGATCATCGCGCTGGGCAGGCCCCAGTGCAGCAGGCGCATCGAGGCATCGAGGTGGTAGATCGCAAGGCCAGCCGCCACCAGTACCGCCAGGGGCAGCCACAGCCCTTCGAGGATCAGCCCGCGCCGGTAGACGATGCCGATGCCGATACCCAGCAGGAACTCGTAGATGATGTCGTTGGCATAGAAATGACTGAGCACCCCGACCCGGCTGAGCACTTCGCTGGATACCAGCAGCACCGCGCCCACCAGCAACAGCTGATAGCGCTGGCGCACCAGGAACACCAGCGAGAACAGCAGGTAGAAGAACATCTCGAAATTGAGCGTCCAGCCGACATTGAGGGTCGGGTACATGCCATAGCCCCCCGGGTTCTCGGCGGGGATGAACAGCAGCGACAACAGGAAGTGCTGCAACTCGATGGTCTGGTGGGGCATCCAGCGGCTGGCCACCAGCAACAGGCCGGCCATCAGCAGCGTATAGAACCAGTAGGCGGGCACGATGCGCAGCACCCGGTTGAGCAGGAAGCGCTGGGGTGCCATGGGCTTGTCGCGGGTCGAAAGGTAGATGACCAGGCCACTGATGACAAAGAACACATCCACCCCGACCGCGCCGCGATCGCTGAGAAACTGGCCGACAGGGCCTTTGGCGTGGAAGTCGAAGAAGATCTGCATGAAATGGTGGCAAACCACCACCCAGGCGGCGAGCGCCCGGAGTGCCTGAAGCGAATACAGCATGCCAATACCTGCGTTGAAGCCCATTCAGGCCCCGGTGGCAACCAGGGCCGCTCGGGGGGTCGGACCACAGGATTGCGGCAAAGGTCAGATGACCTTACCAGCGGTCATCGCTTCAGAGGTTCTCGTAGCGGTTCATGTCCAGCACCCCGGTCTCTACCGGATCGGCTTCCTCGATATAACGGCTCAGGTCGTGGAAATACGTCCAGAACTGCGGATGACTGCGCCGGATGCCCCAGCGCTGGACGATGCGCTCGAAGCGGTCGGTGTCGTCGCGCGCGGCCTCCATGTCCTCGACGAACTCAGGGATTTCGCCGACCGGGATGTTGAACATGAAGTTCGGGTAGCTGCTCAGCACGCCCGGATACAACGTCAGGGTGTCCAGGCCCGGCTGGTAGCGGTAGGCCTCGCCCAGCATGAAGGCGACGTTGCTGTGGGCGCGGTTGCGCAGCAGGCTGTAGACCAGGCGCTGCCCGCCCTGCCCTTCGATGCGCAGCAGGGTCGCCTCGGGCAGCTGGTCGATCACCTTGAGGCCCGCGGCCGGGCGCGAGACCAGGCGGCTGAGCGATTGCTCGGCATCGCGCATTGCCTCGTCCAGGCCGGGCCGCGAGCAATAGGCACCGTTGCAGCGGTTGATCGGATCGGGCGAGGCATCGAGGCTGGCACTGCGCTGCAGCAGCTCGAGGCCGAAGTCGCGCTTGGGATCACGCGGGTCGAGCTTGATCCCGCTCGGGGTGCCGGTGTCGATCGACTCGTAGTCCATCCACATCTTCACCTTGCCGCTGTTCTGGTACCAGTCGCTCAGGATCGCGCCGCGCTTGTCGGCAGGCATCAGGCGCAGGAAGTTGACCTCGGCGCCGTTGCGGATCAGGTCGAAGTACAGGCGGGTCTGCGCCTGGTGCGAGACGTTGCCATACACGTCGAAGTTCACCGCCAGCTGGTAGTAGGTGCGCTCGAGCAAGGGATAGTCGAACAGCCACATCGTCTGTGGCACATCGCCGATCAGGCCCTTGGTCACCGAGGCGCTGTCGAAATGGCGGAAGATGCTCAGCAGCGCGTTGTCGTTGCCCGCCCACAGGGTCGACCAGCCGGGGGCCGGCAGTTCGGCATAGGCGTTGCGACGCAGGTTCTCGTAGGCGTTGCGCTTGTCGCGGTAGGCATGCCACAGGCTGAGGATGCTGCCCACGTCGTCGATCTGCCCAGGCATGGCCAGCAGCGGCGTGGCCTGGCCCCGGTAGGCGGCATCGGTGACGTAGCGGTCGTGGGCCGGCTCCTGGAACACCACCCAGAAGTTGTCGCGGATCACGTCGGTGGCGATCTGCCCGCGGCACACCGGGCCGCGGATGAAGGTGCGCACGAAGTACTCGGCGTTATCGAGCATGAACTGGTAGCGCGCCAC
>JAQZAY010000176.1 GCA_029239415.1 Pseudomonas sp.
AGGCCGGGCGGGTAACAAAGTCGTAGGACAGGTCGGCGCCGCCGCGTGACATGTTGGCGATGTCATCCAGCGTCAGGTTCAGCTTCTGGAAGCTGAAGCCGCCGGCCTTGCGGATCATGCCGCCGAGCAGCTGGTTGCCGGTGACCGACAGCGGGTGGCTTTCCGACCAGGCCGGGCCCTCCGGGCGCCGCTCCACGCCCAGGAAACCATTGGCATCCAGGCGCAAGCCCCGGGCACCCAGCACGTCGATCGCATGCAAGGCATCGCCGATGATCAGTTGCTGGGCGGCAAAGCTTGGATCGAGCCAGTTGAGCGAGGGCTGGCCTTCCTTGAAATAATGCAGGTACACCCAACGGCGGTACTTGCCGTCGACGCCGAGCACCGGCGGCGTGGCACTCCAGTCGGTTTCCTTGACGCCGGGTTCGAAGAAGATCACCCGCTGCAGCTGGCCGACGATGTAGTGGCGGGCCCGCAGCTCGTCGCACATCTGCGGGGTGAGGTTGGCCGCGTCGCGTCCTTCGGGAATATCAGGCAGCAAACCCCAGTCGGCCTCGAGAATCTCGACCATGTGGTAGAGCCCGGGATAGTCGCCGCAGGCCATCTCCGCCAGGCGGTAGTCCGCGCCCTTGCCGGTGTGCGCCGGGATCAGGTCGTCGATGGTCACGGCATTGTGCGCCGAGGCCACCTTGCTCAGGTAGACCAGCTCGGCCTCGCTGCCGTAGCGCGGGTCGATGTCGAGGCTGATGCGGTCGAAGTTGCCATCGACACTCGGGGTGAAGGTGCGCTGGGTGATACCGCCCGAGCGCTTGAGCGGCCCTGTGTGCACGCCCTGGATACCCAACTGCGACAACGAATGCCACAGCCGCTCGTGCGCCAGGGCCTGGAGCACCGAGCCGCCCTCCTCGGTGATGATCGAGTCCGGGTAGACGGTCAGCCACACCGAGGCGATGGCGCTGGCGTCGCGGGCACGGGTTTCGGCATAGGGGTGCTGCCACATGCGGGACTGGCCTGCGTACAGGTGCACCCGGTCGCGTGCAGCCTGCAGCATGGACTGGCTTTTCAACCATTGAACGTAGTCGTCGTCGCGTTTGCTCATGTCTGGCTCCATCGCGCATTCCTGTCATCGATCGCTTTGAAGATGTGAGTAAAGCAAGGCGCAATGGTTCGGACAGTTTAAGTTGCGCCCCATTTCAGGGCAAAAGCCCTAGAATGAACGCCTTGTGTTTCTTCGAGCATGCCATGGACATCGATCAGGCCCGGACCTTCCTGGAAATCGTGCGGTGCGGCAGCCTGGTCGCGGCGGCCGAGCGCCTGCATGTGTCGCAGACCGCCATCACCGCGCGAGTGCAGCGCCTGGAGCAGCAGTTGGGTTGCCTGCTGTTCACCCGTCGCCGCACCGGCGCCAGCCTCACCCGCGACGGGGAGGCCTTCGTGCCCTACGCCAACCTGCTGGTGCAGACCTGGGAAGCGGCGCGCCGTGACCTGCCGCTGCCGCCCGGCCGCCAGCAAGTGCTGCACCTTGGCGGCGAAGTGAGCCTGGGCAACCCGATGATGCTCGACTGGGTCAGCGCACTGCACCGCGAGCTGCCCGGCCATGCGGTGCGCAGCGAGGTCAGCGACGGCGAGTCGCTGCTGCGCAAGGTCGAGCTGGGCTTGCTCGACGCCGCGCTGGTCTACCAGCCGACCTACGGCCCTGGGCTGCAGGTGGAGCAACTGATGGAAGAAAAGCTGATCCGCGTGCGCCGGGTCGGCCAGCCTGACCCCTATATCTACATCGACTGGGGAGAGGCCTTCCGGCGCCAGCACGACGCCGCCCTGCCCGACTGCGCGCGCCCGGCACTGAGCTTCAACCTGGGCCCCCTGGCGCTGCAGTTCATTCTCGACCAGGGCGGCAGCGGCTACTTCCGTACCCGCGTGGTGCAGGCCTACCTGGACAGCGGGGTGTTCGAGCGGGTGCCGCAGGCGCCGGAATTCACGTACCCGACCTTCCTGGTCTATGCCCGCGAGCAGGACAGCCAGGCCCTGCAGCAGGCCTTCGACATCCTGCGCCGGCGAGTGGCAAGCGAGGCCTGCGATTGGTCACAGCGCTGGGACCCGCTGGGCTGAACGCGTTGCGCCGCTGAGCAGGTGGCGCTTGAGGCCGGCGATCAGGTCGGTCTGGGTGATCACCCCCACCAGGCTGTCGCCGTCGAGCACCGGCAGGCAATGCAGCCCTTGCTCGCTGAGCAGCGGGAGCAGGCGCTCCAGGGGGTGCTGGCTGCTGACGCTGACCACCCGCCGACTCATCACCTGGGCCATGCGCACCGGCTTGCGCCGCCGGAACAGGCCGCCACGGGGCAGGGTCATGGCCGGGCCGACCAGGTCGCTGAGGCTGACAATGCCCACCAGCCGGCCCTCCTCGAGCACGGGCAGGGTCTTGAGGTGATGGCTGGAGAGCATTTTCCAGGCCTGTTCGAGGGTGGTGCGCGGAGAAGCGAATTGCACATCGCGCGACATCACGGACGCCGCGGTGATTCCTCCCAGGCTGCGTTGCAGCGCGTGCTGCTCGGTGGCCAGGATGATGCGCTCCAGCTCCTCGCGGGTGACGTCGACGAATTCACCCAGCTC
Source organism: Pseudomonas sp. (assembly GCA_029239415.1). The sequence continues at coordinate 2,608 of JAQZAY010000176.1, forward strand.
TTCGAGCGCCTGGTCAAGGTCTTCGCCGCTGACGCCGACGCGCGCGCCGGGTAGCGGGTCATGGGTGTGGTGCAGGTCCTTGCGCGGCATTGCCCCCTTGGGATAGCGAACCCCCGTCAGGCGGTTGTAGACCACTGCCACGGCGACCAGGATCAGCGCATTGAGCAGGATCGGCTGGAGCAGGTGGTCGCCCAGCGCCACCAGGCCATGATCGGCCAGCACCGCGCTCACCGCGACACCACCGCCAGGCGGGTGCAGACAGCGCAGCACGCACATCACCCCGATGGACAGCCCCAGGGCCGCAGCGGCCACCCACAGATCGTTACCGAAGCCATACCGCATGGCCAGGCCCACGGCGCCCGCGCAGGCATAGCTGCCCAGTACCGGCCAGGGCTGCGCCAGGGGTCCGGAATGCACCGCGAACACCAGTACCGCGGAGGCGGCCAGCGGTCCCAGCAGGTGCAGGGCCACGGAGCTGCCAAACACCATGCTGCAGAGCCAGCCGGCCAGGAACAGGCCGATCAGGGCGCCGATACCGGCACGCAGCCACTCTCTGGGGGGAATGTTCAAGTGAGGAGGCAACCAGCGTTGGAGGCGGCTTGCAGAACGAGGGGATGACATGGGGCGATCGACTTACCTGGTGAAAAAGAAAGCCCAGCGCAACCAGCCTGGGCCCTGCGCTGCCGGCGGCAGTCAAGCGAAAGGGTTCCGTCCGTGGAGATGGAAACTGTGAACGTTGCGCGGCGATTGTGCCGGGGTGGCGCGGGCGGGGCCAATTCAAAAAAATGCGCCTTGAGTGCAATATTTTTGCACACAAGCACAGGCCACGCCCTGTTTCAGTGCACCTTGCGCGGCAGCTCGAGGCTCACCCGCAGGCCGCCAAGCGGGCTTTCCAGCAAGGCCAGCCGGCCGCCCCAGGCCTCGACGATGTCACGCACGATGCCCAGGCCAAGGCCATGCCCATCGACCTGTTCGTCCAGCCGCGAGCCGCGCTCGAGCACCTGCTGGCGCGCTTGCCGGGGGATGCCCGGGCCGTCGTCGTCCACCCACAGCCGGTATCCCTGCCCTGTCGCCTCGATGCCCAGGCGCACTTCGCCATCGGCCCACTTGCAGGCGTTGTCCAGCAGGTTGCCGAGCAGCTCTAGCAGGTCTTCGCGGTCCCATGGCAGCAGCAGGCCAGGACTCACGTCCGCTTCGAGCAGCAACCCCTCGCCATGGATCATCCCCAGGGTGGCGAACAGGCCTGGAAGCTCGGCATCGCAGTCGAACTGCGCGCCGGGGAGCGCGTCACCGGCAAGACGCGCCCGAGTGAGCTCGCGCTCGAGGCGTTGCTGGATCTGCTGCAGTTGCTCGCACAATTGCGCACGCACTTCAGGCAACTCGCGCAGGCGCTCGCTGGCAGCCAGGCTGAGCAGCACCGCCAGGGGTGTCTTCAGGGCGTGGCCGAGGTTGCCCAGTGCATTGCGCGAGCGGCGCATGCTGTCCTCGGTGTGCGCGAGCAGGTGGTTGATCTGCGCCACCAGCGGCTCGAGCTCGCTGGGGACCTGGGTATCGAGCTGCGAGCGCTGGCCCTGCTGCAACTGCGCGATCTGCTCGCGGGCGCGTTCGAGCGGGCGCAGCGAGCGGGTCACCGTGATGCGCTGCAGCACCAGGATCAGGATCAGCGCGAGCAGGCCAAGGCCCAAGCCGATCTGCTGCATTCGCCGAAAGCCATCGCGCACGGGCGAGTAGTCCTGCGCCACGCTGATCGAGATGGCCTTGCCCAGGCGCCGGTAATCGGCACGCAGCACCAGCAGCTGCTGGCCTTCCGGACCGAGCTCCAGGCCCGCTTCCAGGCTGGGCTTGTCCGGTCGCGGCATTTCCAGATCCCACAGCGAGCGCGAGCGCCAGTGGCCCTCGTCGAAGTCGATGCGAAAGTAATACCCCGAGAACGGTCGCTGGTATGCCGAGGATACGCGCCGCTCATCCAGCTGGATACCGTTGGGGCCATGCACCAGCGCCACCAGCAGGTTCTCGCTTTCCTTGCGCAGGCCGGTCTCCAGGTAGCGCTGCAGGCCAGCCTCGAACAACCACAGGCTCAACTGTGCCAGTGCCAGGCCGACCACCACCAGTACCGCGATCAGTCCCAGGCTCAGGCGCGCCTGGATCGACTTCACCCGCCGCTCCCGGCGTAGCGATAGCCCTGGCCTCGACGCGTCTCGATCACGCTGCGCCCCAGCTTGCGGCGCAAGTGGTTGACGTGGACCTCGAGCACATTGGAATCACGCTCGGTCTCGCCGTCATAGAGATGCTCGGCAAGGTGGCTCTTGGAAAGGAGCTGCTGGGGATGCAGCATGAAGTAGCGCAGCAACCGGAACTCGGCGGCGGTCAGCTGGATATCCACCCCATCGCGGGTCACGCACTGGCGGCTCTCATCGAGGTGCAGCCCGGCGGCTTCCAGGGTCGGCTGGTTGGCCAGGCCCCGGGCACGGCGCAACAGCGCCTGGATACGCAACTGCAGTTCTTCGGGGTGGAAAGGCTTGCTCAGGTAATCGTCGGCCCCGGCCTTGAGCCCTTCGATGCGTTCGGCCCACGAGCCGCGTGCGGTGAGGATGAGCACCGGGGCCACCAGGCCTGCGGCACGCCACTGGCCCAGTACCTCCAGCCCTGGCAGGCCAGGCAGGCCCAGATCGAGGATGATCAGGTCATAGGGCTCGCTCTGCCCCTGGTACACCGCATCGCGGCCATCGGCGAGCCAGTCCACGGCATAGCCGTGGCGCTGCAGGCTGGTGGTCAGTTCGTCAGCCAGGGGGACATTGTCCTCCACCAGTAGCAGGCGCATTCAGTCGTCTTCCTCGTCTTTGAGCAATGCTCCGGTGCTGGCGTCGAGCTTGATCTCGCGCACCACTCCGGCGGGTGTCAGCAGTTCGACCTCGTATTCGTAGCGGTCATCGTCCTCTTCGAGTTCCGCCTCCAGCAGCCGCGCCCCGGGGTAGCGCCCCAGGGCGGATTCGAGCAGTTGCTCAAGCGGCAGGATGACGCCCTTTTGCCGCAGCTCGAGGGCCTCGTCCTGGTCCAGGTCACGGGACAGTACCTGCGACGGGCTGGCCAGCGAGCCGCTGGCCAACAGCGCGACCAGCAGGCATCGCGCTGTGCGTGGCGCTCGGTTCATCAGCTGTCCCGTTCGTCCTTGAGCACTTCACCGGTCTTGGCGTCGAGGTCGACGTCCCATTCCACGTTCTGTCCGTCGCGCAGCTCGACCTTGTAGATATAGCGGCCATAGCTGTCTTCGAGCTCGGTGTCGGTGACGGTCGCGCCAGGGTGCTTGGCCAGGGCGGCGGCCTTGAGTTCGTCGAGCGACTTGATGGTCTTGTCATTGACCAGCTTGACGGCCTGGTCGAGCTGGACGTCCTTGGCCAGGGCCAGGTTGGCGCCAAAGGCCAGGGTCGCGGCAGTAAACAGGGCAGTCAGGGTTTTCATGGTGTGTCTCCATCGGGTATGTCGGTTGTCTACGGGGTCAAGATTACCTACCGGCCCTTAACTCAAGCTGAAGACAACCTGCGCCATGATAGCGCACGCGACTGCAACCGCTGTAGCAGCCATCTGGTAAACTGCAGGCCAGCATTGGTTCTACAGAGTTGATACAACGTGGAAATTTTCAAAGAGTTCACTTTCGAATCGGCCCATCGCCTGCCCAACGTGGCGCCGGGCCACAAGTGCGGCCGCCTGCACGGTCACTCGTTCAAGGTTGCCCTGCACCTGACCGGCCCGCTCGACCCGCACACCGGCTGGATCCGCGACTTCTCCGAGATCAAGGCGGTGTTCAAGCCGATCTACGAGCAGCTCGACCATAACTACCTCAACGACATTCCAGGCCTCGAAAACCCCACCAGCGAAGTCATCGCCAAGTGGATCTGGGAACAGGTCAAGCCGCTGCTGCCTGAACTGTCCAAGGTGCGGATCCACGAGACTTGCACCAGCGGCTGCGAATACACCGGCGACTAATCCCGCCGGGGGTTGGGAAGCGGCGGGACCGGCCGGTGGAAGATCTGCAGGATGATCCGCCCCTCCTCGCCTTGCTGGGTATTGAGGTAATAGCGGTTGTCCTCGAACAGTCGCCTGACGCGGCCACCGTGCAAACTGATCAGCTCGACGTTGCTTATCAGGTCGCCAACGGCGGCGGCCGCCGGGTCAAAGCCCTCGAGCCGCCAGATCATGGTCCCGCTCGCCAGCGGATCTTCCCCGGCCGGCACTCCGGTATGGTAGAAACCCAGGTAGCCGTTGCGGCTCACGTCCAGCCGCCGCTCCAGGTCCGGCCATTGAGCGGCGTTGTCGCCGACGTAGGCAGTGCGAACCTCGTAGTCGTAGGCCTCGCCGGTCTGGTAGACCCCGAACCAGAAGTGGTTGATTTCAAGTTTCCCGCCTATGAGCCGTTCGGCGAGGCTGCGCAGACGATGGCGCCCGGCGAATAGCCAGCCATCCTTGGTATCCCACGTCGTGGTGTCATTGAACTTTGTCCACAGGGGCTTGAGCCAGTCGGTATCTTCGTCCAGGTCTTGTGACTGAACGTGATGGTCGCTGCTCTGCCAGTAGCATCGGGCGATGAAGCACAGATCGGGCTGGAATTCGTAGTAACGCATCGGGAACGTTCTTGCACGGTTGAAGGCAAGCGCGAACCTAATCGAGCGGCGGCACCGTTGGCAGCGGGAAACCCGCTACCCCAAGGCGTCCTTGAGAAACGAAGGGGCGATATAGCGCTGGTAGTGCGCCTCGGAAAGCAGAAAGAACTCGCGGTCGATGGCATCGCGCAACCGCGGCAGCTCCCAGTCGCGAAACTCCGGCATCAACACCATGCCGTAGGCCTCGATGTCGCGAATCACCCGCGCGCCCCGCGCGATCAGCTGGTAGGCCCAGCAATACGGCGACTGCGCCGGCAGGAAGCGAATGGCGCGCTGTTCGAGTTGCAGGCGCAGACGGGCGGTATCGAAGATCTCGAGCTTGGCTTCCATCACTTGCACCAGCAGCAGCTCGAGACGCAACCAGACGGCGCGTTTCTCCTCCTCGCTGTAGCCATTCCAGTGGATCACTTCGTGGTGGAAGCGCTTGCAGCCGCGGCACACCAGGTCCCCGTAGACTGTCGAGCACAGCCCGACGCA
>JAQZAY010000004.1 GCA_029239415.1 Pseudomonas sp.
ACGCTGCGTTAGATAAGCGATACCTGCGGGCCCATGGAGAAGAAAAAAGGTCCTGCGCTTGCACAGGACCTTTCCCGTATACCTGACGACTGTCAGCTATACACCCGCCCCAGCAACTGGCGATGGCTCTCGAACTGATCCATCACGTCCCGCACGATCTGATCCGGCGCGAAGCCCATCAGGTCGTACTCCTGGCTGCCATCGTGCAGGTACACCTCGGCGCGGTAGAAACGCTGGCGTACTTCGGGCTCGCCTTCAACGGGCGCTTCGCTCGGCGGGGCCATGTAGCCGTCCAGGCTCACTTCATAGACGAAGGGGTTGCCCTCTTCCATCATCACCCGCAAGCCCACCAATGAACGTGACTGGCCAAGGCGGCTTTCGACATCAAAGCCCAGGGTCTGCAACTGGACTGCGGCTTCCCTCAGCGCAGGGCTGACATGCTTGTCCATGAAACGCTGCACCACCGGCTGGGTCGGCTGCAGGTCCCTCTGCGTCAGGCGTTCGCTGAAGCCGCGGCGCCCACGAGCGGCCAGTTCGGCGCGCTCCTGCTCGACCTGACTGTCCTGCTTCATGGCTTTGTACAAGCCGAACATGAACAGCACCAGCACCACCGAGAACGGCAGGCCGGCCAGCACTACCATGGTCTGCATGGCTTCGAAATTACCCGCGAACAGCAGGCCGACGGTCACCAGGGTAATCACCACCGACCAGAAGATACGCAGCCAGTGCGGCGCGTCTTCGTCGACGTCGCCGCCCTTGCACGACAGGTTGGCCATCATCACCGCACCGGAGTCGGCGGGCGTGAGGAACAGCACGAAGCCTACGAATACCGCCACGCCCACGATGATCTTCGCCGCCGGGAAGTACTCGAGGAGCTGGTAGATCGACATCGACGGTTGTTCAAGCGCGGTCTTGCCCAGCTCCACCGCGCCCTGGTTGATCACCAGGTCCAGCGCGGTGTTGCCGAAGATCGACAACCAGGCCAGGGTGAAGCCCAGCGGGATCAGCAGCACGCCGGCCACCAGCTCGCGCACGGTGCGGCCTTTGGAGATCCGGGCGATGAACATGCCGACGAACGGGCCCCAGGAAATCCACCAGGCCCAGTAGAACACGGTCCACAGGCCCAGCCAGCGCTCGGATTTGCCGGCGTCGGCTTCGTACACGTACAGGTCGAAAGTCTTGAGCACAAAGCCGTTGAGGTAGTCGCCGACGTTCTGCACGAAGCCGTTGAGCAGGTCCAGGGTCTGGCCGAACATCAGCACGAACAGCAACAGGCCACTGAACAGCAGGATGTTCAGGTTGGACAGCCGGCGAATACCGTTTTCGACCCCCGAGACGGCCGCGATGGTGGCCACGCTGCTCATCACCAGGATCACCATCAGCAGGTTGGTCTTGCTGTGGTCCATGCCGAACAGGTACTCAAGCCCCGAGGACACCTGCATCGAGCCGATGCCAAGGTTCGTCACCAGGCCCAGCAGCGTCACGAACATGCCAAAGATGTCCACCGCATGCCCCGCCCCACCCTTGACCCACCGTTCCCCCATCAGCGGATACAACGCCGAGCGCAATGCCAGTGGCTGGTTGTGGCGGTAGGCGAAGTAGGCCACCGACAAGCCGACCAGGGCATAGATGGCCCAGCCGTGCAGGCCCCAGTGCAGGAACGTCAGCTGCATGCCATGACGCGCGGCTTCCAGGCTGGCCGAGGCGCCTTCGGGCGGGTTGAAGTAATGATCCAGCGGTTCGGACGCGCCAAAGTACAGCAGCGAGATGCCGATGCCCGACGAGAACAGCATGCCGGCCCAGGCGCCGTAGCTGAAGTCGGGCTGGTCCTCCCTGCCGCCAAGCTTGAGCTTGCCGAAGTCCGAGAAGGCCAGGGCGATCACGAACACCAGGTAGCCACAGATGACCAGCATGTAGTACCAGCCGAACGTGCGCGTCAGCCAGGCCTGGGCAACGCCCAGTACCCGTCCGGCGGTTTCGGGGACAGCGATCAGCAAGGCAGTCAACAGCAGGATCAGCAACGCGGAGGTGTAGAACACCATGTTGTTGACCCGGACCCTCTCGACAGGGGTCTTGGTTAGGGAGGCAGAACTCATTGCGCAAGTGCTCCGGGCAGTGCGGGAGGTGGAGGCTAATCGATCTCTAGCCTGCGCAATTGGTGCAATAGCCCTACTGCGTCAGGTGTTATAAAGACACCTTGAAAACCGTGATCCCGAATCAGCACGTTGCACGAAGCAGCCTTCGGGGCCCTGTTTCGAGGACCTACCGCGCAGTCCCAGGACCGCCCGGCAGAAACTGTCCAACGTTTCGCATGCACCCTGCAACCCTGGCAATCCGGGGCTTTCACGATTTTCTGGAGTTTCAGTTCCGCGCCATCGAGACCACCTGTTGCGGTGTCAATGGTGCAAATTGTCGCAGAGCGTATTCTTTGTTGATTGAACGTTCAATCAAAACAAAATAGACTGGTCTTCGCCGAGTCAGCCGCTGGTCGTCTGCCCGAAGGCCTGAGGAGATGCAGGAAATGCCCAAGGTCGGTATGCAACCCATTCGCCGCCAGCAGTTGATCGAAGCCACGTTGCTGGCTGTCGACCAGGTCGGGTTGGGAGATGCCAGCATTGCGCTGATTGCCCGTTTGGCCGGCGTGTCCAATGGCATCATCAGTCACTACTTTCGGGACAAGAACGGCCTGATCGAAGCGACCATGCGCTACATCATGAGCATGCTCAACGAAGGCGTGGCGGCGCGTCGCCAGGCGCTCGTCGACGACAACCCGCGTGCACACCTCGGGGTGATCATCGAGGGCAACTTCGACGCCAGCCAGGTGAACGGACCGGCAATGAAAACCTGGCTGGCCTTCTGGGCCTCCAGCATGCACCAGCCGTCCTTGCACAGGTTGCAGCGGATCAACGATCACCGCTTGTTTTCCAACCTGTGCTGGCAGTTCCGCCGGGTCCTGCCGATCAGCGAGGCACGCACGGCAGCACGCGGGCTGGCAGCCCTGATCGACGGTCTGTGGCTGCGCGGAGCGCTGTCGGGGGACGCCTTCGACACCAAACAGGCGATACGAATCGCCTACGAATACATGGAACTACAACTGGCGAAGCAGCGTCCGGAAACTGACCTGGATGCCTCTGAACCAACGCGTGCGGCCCTGGCCCGACAGGCAGGAGCACGGCGCGGATAGCCAAAACACACTGCACTTGCGAGGACACTATGGCCCGTTTCGAAACGCAAAAACTCTACATTGATGGCGGTTACGTCGACGCTGGCACCGATGCCACCTTCGAGGCCATCAACCCGGCCAATGGCGAAGTCCTCGCCCAGGTGCAGCGTGCCACCCAGGCTGACGTCGAGCGCGCCGTCGAAAGCGCCGAGCGCGGCCAGAAAGTCTGGGCCGCCATGACCGCCATGCAGCGTTCGCGCATCCTGCGCCGCGCCGTCGACATCCTGCGCGAGCGCAACGACGAACTGGCCATGCTGGAGACCCTGGACACCGGCAAGTCGTACTCCGAGACCCGCTACGTCGACATCGTCACCGGTGCCGACGTGCTCGAATACTACGCAGGCCTGGTGCCGGCCATCGAAGGCGAGCAGATCCCGCTGCGCGACAGCTCGTTCGTCTACACCCGCCGCGAGCCGCTGGGCGTGACCGTCGGTATCGGTGCCTGGAACTACCCGATCCAGATCGCCCTGTGGAAATCCGCCCCGGCCCTGGCCGCTGGCAACGCGATGATCTTCAAGCCAAGCGAAGTCACCTCGCTGACCACCCTCAAGCTTGCCGAGATCTATACCGAAGCCGGCCTGCCCGATGGCGTGTTCAACGTACTGACCGGCAGCGGCCGCGAAGTCGGCACCTGGCTGACCGAGCACCCGCGCATCGAGAAAGTCTCGTTCACCGGCGGCACCATCACCGGCAAGAAGGTCATGGCCAGCGCCTCGAGCTCCTCGCTCAAGGAAGTCACCATGGAACTGGGCGGCAAGTCGCCGCTGATCATCTGCGACGATGCCGACCTCGACCGCGCTGCCGATATCGCCATGATGGCCAACTTCTACAGCTCCGGCCAGGTGTGCACCAACGGCACCCGCGTGTTCGTGCCAGCGTCCCTGAAGGCTGCCTTCGAGGCCAGGATCGTCGAACGCGTGGCGCGCATCCGCGCAGGCAACCCGGAAGACGAGAACACCAACTTCGGCCCACTGGTCAGCTTCGCCCACATGGAAAGCGTGCTGGGCTACATCGCCCAGGGCAAGGCGCAAGGTGCACGCGTGCTGTGCGGCGGCGAGCGGCTGACCGAAGGCGATTTCGCCAAGGGCGCGTTCGTTGCGCCAACCGTGTTCACCGATTGCCGCGACGACATGACCATCGTCCAGGAAGAAATCTTCGGCCCGGTGATGAGCATCCTGTCCTATGAGACAGAAGAAGAAGTCATCCGCCGTGCCAACGACACCGAGTACGGCCTGGCCGCAGGCGTCTGCACCAACGACATCAGCCGCGCCCACCGCATCATCCACAAGCTCGAGGCGGGTATCTGCTGGATCAACGCCTGGGGCGAGTCGCCTGCCGAGATGCCGGTCGGCGGCTACAAGCAGTCGGGCGTCGGCCGCGAAAACGGCATCAGCTCGCTGGCCCAGTACACCCGCATCAAGTCGGTCCAGGTCGAGCTGGGCGGCTACGCCTCGGTGTTCTGAGCCGCAAGCTGCAAGCAAGAGCCGGTCGGCGCCATGCCGCCGGCCTTTGCAGCTTCCATCCATCCCGCGAGCTTCGCGCAGTTGCCTTGACTTGCAGCTTGTCGCTTGAAGCTTGCCGCTGCTTTCCAGGAGAAAGCCATGGAATATGACTACATCATCGTTGGCGCAGGTTCGGCCGGTAACACCCTGGCCACTCGCCTGACCGAAGACGCCGGTGTCACCGTGCTGCTGCTCGAGGCAGGCGGTCCGGACTACCGCGCGGACTTCCGCACCCAGATGCCGGCCGCCCTCGCCTTCCCGCTGCAGGGCCGCCGCTACAACTGGGCCTATGAGACCGACCCGGAGCCGCACATGGACGGTCGCCGGATGGAGTGCGGCCGCGGCAAGGGCCTGGGTGGCTCCTCGCTGATCAACGGCATGTGCTACATCCGCGGCAACGCCATGGACTTCGACGGCTGGGCCAAGCTGCCAGGCCTTGAAGACTGGACCTACCTCGATTGCCTGCCGTACTTCCGCAAGGCCGAGACCCGCGACATCGGGCCGAACGACTGGCACGGCGGCGAGGGTCCGGTCAGCGTGACCACGCCCAAGGCCGGCAACAACCCGCTGTTCCACGCCATGGTCGAGGCCGGCGTGCAGGCGGGCTACCCGCGCACCGAAGACCTCAACGGCTACCAGCAGGAAGGCTTCGGCCCGATGGACCGCACCGTGACGCCCAATGGCCGTCGCGCCAGCACCGCCCGCGGCTACCTCGACCAGGCCAAGAAGCGCTCCACCCTGACCATCGTCACCCACGCCCTGAGCGACCGGGTGCTGTTCGAAGGCAAGCGCGCCGTTGGCGTGACCTACCTGGTCGGTGACAGCGAAGAACGCGTCGAGGCCCGAGCACGCAAGGAAGTCATCGTCTGCAGCGGCGCCATCGCCTCCCCGCAGCTGCTGCAGCGTTCTGGCGTCGGTGCCCGCGCACTGCTAGAAAGCCTCGATATCCCGGTGGTCCACGACCTGCCGGGGGTGGGCGAGAACCTGCAGGACCACCTGGAACTGTACCTGCAGTACGCGTGCACCCAGCCAGTCTCGCTCTACCCGTCCCTGCTGTGGTGGAACCAGCCGGCCATCGGCGCCGAGTGGATGTTCAAGGGCACCGGCATCGGCGCCAGCAACCAGTTCGAGGCGGGCGGCTTCATCCGTACCCGTCCTGAGTTCGAGTGGCCGAACATCCAGTACCACTTCCTGCCCGTGGCCATCAACTACAACGGCAGCAACGGTGTGAAGGAGCATGGCTTCCAGGCGCACATGGGTTCGATGCGCTCGCCAAGCCGTGGCCGCATCCAGGCCAAGTCCAAGGACCCGCGCCAGCACCCGAGCATCCTGTTCAACTACATGGCCACCGAGCAGGACTGGCAGGAGTTCCGCGACGGCATCCGCCTGACCCGCGAGATCATGGCCCAGCCGGCGCTCGACCCGTACCGGGGCCGCGAGATCAGCCCGGGCGAGCACGTGCAGACCGATGAAGATCTGGACACCTTCATCCGCGAGCACGCCGAAACCGCGTTCCACCCCTCGTGCTCGTGCAAGATGGGCACCGATGAGATGGCCGTGGTCGACGGCGAGGGCCGCGTGCATGGCATGCAGGGCCTGCGGGTGGTCGATGCCTCGATCATGCCGATCATCATCACCGGCAACCTCAACGCCACCACGATCATGATCGCCGAGAAGATCTCCGACAAGATCCGCGGCCGCCAGCCGCTGCCGCGCAGCACGGCCAAGTACTACGTGGCCAATGGCGCGCCGGTGAAGGGCAAGCCGATGCGTGAGGTGAAGCAGGGCTGATCTGCGGCCCTGGGGGACCGTAGCCGCCTCTTCGCTGGCTTGCCAGCGAAAAAGTCGCCACGGTTCTCCAGTTTGCTACAGGACAAAAGGCACCCACCACGGGGCCTTTTCTACATCTGCAGAAACGCTTTACATGCTGCCAATTCATCAGGTTAGAATCGGTTGGCACGCGACCTGCTAGTCCAGGTCCTCTTTCTCCCCGTTGTACCGGAGCACTGCCCTTGGATGCGAGCACCATCAATAGCTTGTTCTTGATCGGTGCATTGCTGGTGGGTGCAAGTATCCTGGTCAGCTCCCTGTCGTCCCGCCTGGGCATACCGATCCTGGTGATCATCCTGGCCGTGGGCATGGTCGCCGGCGTCGACGGCGGCGGCATCATCTTCAACAACTACCCCACCGCCTACCTGGTGGGCAACCTCGCCCTGGCGGTGATCCTGCTCGATGGCGGCCTGCGCACGCGGGTGGCAAGTTTTCGCGTGGCCCTGTGGCCGGCCTTGTCGCTGGCTACGGTCGGGGTGATGATCACCACCGCATTGACCGGCATGGTCGCGGCCTGGCTGTTCGACCTGAGTCTGATCCAGGGCCTGCTGATCGGTGCCATCGTCGGCTCCACCGACGCTGCGGCAGTGTTCTCGCTGCTCGGCGGCAAGGGCCTGAACGAACGGGTCACCGCCACGCTGGAGATCGAGTCGGGCAGCAACGACCCGATGGCGGTGTTCCTCACCGTGACCCTGATCGACATGATCGCCAGCGGCCAGACCGGCCTGCACTGGAGCCTGTTGGCCCACCTGCTGCGCGAATTCGGCATCGGTGCCGTGGTGGGCCTGGGCGGCGGCTGGGTGATGCTGCAACTGGTCAATCGCATCAGCCTGGCAGGCGGGCTGTATCCGATCCTGGTCGTCGCCGGCGGCCTGGTGGTGTTCTCGCTGACCAACGCCCTGCACGGCAGTGGCTTCCTGGCCGTGTACCTGTGCGGCCTGGTGCTGGGCAACCGACCGATCCGCAGCCGCCATGGCATCCTGCACATGCTCGACGGCATGGCCTGGCTCGCGCAGATCGGCATGTTCCTGGTGCTGGGCCTGCTGGTCACCCCGCACGACCTGCTGCCGATCGCCGTGCCGGCCCTGGGCCTGGCGCTGTGGATGATCCTGATCGCCCGTCCGCTCTCGGTGGCGGTCAGCCTGCTGCCATTCAAGGCGTTCCATGGCCGCGAGAAAGGCTTCATCTCGTGGGTCGGACTGCGCGGCGCAGTGCCGATCATCCTGGCGGTCTTCCCGCTGATGGCCGGCCTGCCCGATGCCCAGCTGTTCTTCAACCTGGCGTTCTTCATCGTGCTGGTGTCGCTGCTGGTGCAGGGTACCAGCCTGCCGTGGATGGCCAAGCTGCTCAAGGTCACGGTACCGCCCGATCCGGCGCCGATCTCCCGCTCGGCACTGGAGGTCCATGTCACCAGCGAGTGGGAGCTGTTCGTCTACCGCCTGGGCGCCGAGAAATGGTGCATCGGCGCCGCCCTGCGCGAGCTGAAAATGCCAGAGGGCACGCGTATCGCGGCCCTGTTCCGCGGGCAGCAACTGCTCCATCCGTCGGGAAGTACCGTGCTGGAGGTGGGTGACCTGCTGTGCGTGATCGGCCATGAACATGATCTGCCGGCACTCGGCAAGCTGTTCAGCCAGCCTCCGCAGCGCGGCCTGGACCTGCGCTTCTTCGGTGACTTCGTGCTCGAGGGCGACGCTGAACTGGGCGCCGTAGCCGCCTTGTACGGCCTGCAGCTGGACAACCAGGACGCGAAGATGCCGCTGGCGCAGTTCATCCGGCAGAAAGTCGGCGGCGCGCCGATCGTGGGCGACCAGATCGAATGGAACAATACCTTGTGGACTGTCGCCGTCATGGACGGGAACAAGATCCTCAAAGTGGGCGTCAAATTCCCCGAAGGTACTCGACCCGGTCCGGGGCTGTTCCTTTAAACTCCGATTTTTTCGCCCCCAGCGTCCAAGAACTTTCGCCTATGTCCCTGCGTGTGTATTTCTGTGCAGCCCTGCTCGGGCTGTGCATGTCCGTCTCTTTCCCCAGCTGGTCGGCCGACGCGCCTACCAGCGCCAGCATCCAGCAAAGCCTCGACAAGATCGCCGAGCGCAAGCTTCCCGAAGCCGAGCAGAAGGCCCTGCAGCAGGTCCTCGAGCAGACCCTGGCGTTGCTCTCGGGCATGGAGGACAGCGAGCGCAAGCTGGCCGCGCTCAAGCAGCAGCTCAGCGATGCACCGCGGCTGATCACCGAAAGCCAGCGCGAGCTGGGCAAGCTCAAGGACAGCAAGAGCGTACCGGTGGCGCAGCGCTATGCCAGCACCGACATCCCGCAGCTCGAGCAGATGCTCAACGAGCGCAGCGCTCAGCAGGGCGAGCTGCAGAAGGCCTTGTCGCAAGCCAACAGCCTGATCATCAACGCCCAGACCCGCCCCGAGCGGTCCCAGGCCGAGATCAGCAACAACCAGATGCGCATCCAGCAGATCAACAACGCCCTGAAGCTTGGCAAGGACAACGGCAAGGCACTGACCGCCGACCTGCGCAACCAGCTCGATGCCGAGCTCGCCGCGCTCAGCGCCCAGACTTTGCTACGCCGCCAGGAATTGGCGGGCAACAGCCTGCTGCAGGACCTGGGCAATGCCCAGCACGACCTGCTGATCGAGCGAGCCACGCGTCTGGAGCAGGAGATCCAGGACCTGCAGACGCTGATCAACAGCAAGCGCCTGGCTCATTCGCAGCAGACCGTCACCGAGCAGTCCATCGAGGCGCAGAAGGCCGGTGGCAGTACGTTGCTGGCCAACGAGAGCGCGGCCAACCTCAAGCTTTCGGACTACCTGCTCAAGAGCACCGACCGCCTCAACGAACTGACCCAGCAGAACCTGCGCACCAAGCAGCAGCTCGACAGCCTGACCCAGGCCGACAGCGCCCTGGACGAGCAGATCAACGTGCTCAAGGGCAGCCTGCTGCTGTCCAAGATCCTCTACAAGCAAAAGCAGACCCTGCCGCACCTCAAGCTCGACCGCGACCTGGCCGACCAGATCGCCGACATCCGCCTGTACCAGTTCGAGGTCAACCAGCAACGCGAGCTGATGACCAGCCCCAGCGGCTACGTCGACAAGCTCCTGGCCAGCCAGCCCGAGGAAAACATCACCCCCGCGCTGCGCAAGGCCTTGCTCGAGGTCGCCATCACCCGCAGCGACCTGCTCGAACGCCTGAACCGCGAACTCAGCGGCCTGCTCAACGAGTCCATCACCCTGCAGCTGAACCAGAAGCAGCTGCTGAGCACCGCCCAGAGCCTGCGCACCACCCTGGACGAGCAGATGTTCTGGATTCCCAGCAACAAGCCGCTGGACTGGGAATGGCTGAGCAACGTGCCGCAGCGCCTGGCTGCCCAGGTGGCGAGCCTGCCCTGGGGATCGGGTATCAAGGAGCTGGCCCAGGGCCTGGGCCAGCGGCCGCTGCTGTTCCTGCCCCTGCTGCTGCTGATCGGTGCGCTGCTGTGGCGCCGTACCTACCTGTACGAGCGGCTGAGCAAAGTCCACCAGGACATCGGCCACTTCAAGCGTGACAGCCAGTGGCATACGCCCCAGGCGATCCTGATCAACATCCTGCTGGCCATGCCCCTGAGCCTGGCCCTGGCGCTCTGCGGCTATATCCTGCAAAGCGATGCACGCGGGCAGAACGCCAACCTCGGCGCCGCGCTGTGGCAGGTATCCCAGGCCTGGCTGGTGTTCTACACCGCCTACCGCATCCTCGCCCCGGGGGGCGTGGCCGAGCTGCACTTCCGCTGGCACAAGCCGCAGGTGGAATTCCTGCGCGGCTGGGTGCGCCGCCTGGGCACGGTGGTGCTGGCGCTGGTGGGCGTGGTGGCCGTGGCCGAACACCAGCCTTCGGCACTGGCCGAGGACGTGCTCGGCATCGGCGTGGTGCTGACGTGCTACGCGCTGATGGCCTGGTTGCTCAGCCGCCTGCTGCTCAGCAGCCCGGCGCACCGCAATACCTCGCTGTTCCGCAGGGCCGTCGGGGTGGCGTTCACGGCCCTGCCCATCGCCTTGTTCGTGGCGGTGTGCTTCGGCTACTACTACACCGCCCTCAAGCTCACCGACCGCCTGATCTATACCCTGTACCTGCTGCTGTTCTGGCTGGTCATCGAGGCGGCGTTCGTCCGCGGCCTGGCTGTCGCGGCGCGGCGCCTGGCGTACCAGCGGGCCCTGAGCAAGCGCCAGGCGACCAAGGAAGGCCTGGATGGCGAGGTACTCAGCGAAGAACCGACGCTGGACATCGAGCAGGTCAACCAGCAATCCCTGCGCCTGATCCGCCTGGCACTGCTCGGCGGCTTCATCGGCGGCCTGTACTGGGTCTGGTCCGACCTGATCAGCGTGTTCGCCTACCTCAACAACATCATCCTCTACGAGTACACCAGCGGCACGGGTGCGACCGCGAGCATGGTGCCGATCAGCCTGGGCGATTTCCTCGGCGCCCTGGTGATCATCGGCATCACCTTCGCCCTTGCCGGCAACTTGCCGGGGCTGCTCGAAGTGCTGGTGCTGTCGCGGCTCAACCTGGCCCAGGGCAGCGCCTACGCCACCACCACGCTGCTGTCGTACGCCATCGCGGGCATCGGTTTCGTCAGCACCTTGTCCACCCTCGGGGTGAGCTGGGACAAGCTGCAGTGGCTGGTGGCCGCGCTCTCGGTGGGCCTTGGGTTCGGCATGCAGGAGATCTTCGCCAACTTCATCTCGGGCATCATGATCCTGTTCGAGCGCCCGGTGCGCATCGGCGACACCATCACCATCGGCAACCTGTCGGGCACGGTGAGCAAGATCCGCATCCGTGCCACCACCATCACCGATTTCGACCGCAAGGACATCATCGTCCCCAACAAGACCTTCATCACCGGCCAGCTGATCAACTGGTCGCTGACCGACACGGTCACCCGGGTCACGCTCAAGCTGGGCATCGACTACGGTTCGGACCTCGACCTGGTGCGCGAGCTGCTGCTCAAGGCCGCCCACGACAACCCGCGGGTGCTCAAGGACCCGGAGCCGCTGGTGTATTTCCTCAATTTCGGCGAAAGCTCGCTCGACCATGAACTGCGCATGCATGTACGCGACCTGGGCGACCGCAACCCGGTGCTGGACGAGATCAACCGCTACATCAACAAGGAGTTCAAGGCGCGCAACATCAAGATCTCCGTGCGCCAGGTCGAGGTGTTCCTGATGGACATGCAGGGGCAGAAGCAGAAGCTGATACCGCTGGAAGGAAGTGGCGAGGTCGCACCGCTGGTAAGATCCGATGGCACTCGGCCGACGTGACCGGTTCCAACGCATGACGCCGGTAATTCCCCAAGGAGTAGGCCCTTGAAAGCCCTTGATGAACTGACGCTCGACAACCGCTTCGCCCAGCTGGGCGATGCGTTTTCCACCCAGGTTCTGCCCGAGCCGATCGCCGAGCCGCGCCTGGTGGTGGTCAGCGAAGCGGCCATGGCCCTGATCGACCTGGACGCGACACAGGCCCAGACGCCACTGTTCGCGGAGATCTTCGGCGGTCACAAGCTGTGGCAGGAAGCCGACCCACGGGCAATGGTCTACTCCGGGCACCAGTTCGGCGGCTACAGCCCGCGCCTGGGCGACGGCCGTGGCCTGTTGCTGGGCGAGGTGCTCAACGATGCCGGGGAACACTGGGACCTGCACCTCAAGGGTGCCGGGCAGACCCCGTACTCGCGCATGGGCGACGGCCGTGCCGTGCTGCGCTCATCGATTCGCGAATTCCTCGCTTCCGAAGCCTTGCATGCCCTGGGCATCCCCAGCAGCCGGGCGCTGTGCGTCATCGGCTCCAGCACGCCGGTCTGGCGCGAAACACGCGAAAGCGCCGCCATGCTGCTGCGCATGGCCCGGAGTCACATCCGCTTCGGACATTTCGAATACTTCTACTACACACGCCAGCCCGAGCAGCAACAGGTGCTGATCGACCATGTGCTGACGTTGCACTACCCCGAGTGCGCCAATGCCGAGCAACCCTACCTGGCGATGTTCCGCGCCATCGTCGAGCGCAACGCCGAGCTGATCGCCCGCTGGCAGGCCTACGGCTTCTGCCACGGGGTGATGAACACCGACAACATGTCGATCCTGGGCATTACCTTCGATTTCGGCCCGTTCGCCTTTCTCGATGACTTCGACGCCAACTTCATCTGCAACCACTCCGACGACAGTGGCCGCTACAGCTACAGCAACCAGGTGCCCATCGCCCACTGGAACCTCAGCGCACTGGCGCAGGCGTTGACACCGTTCATCGAAGTCGAGGCGTTGAAGGAGGCGCTGGGACTTTTCTTGCCGCTCTACGAAGCGCAGTACCTGGACCTCATGCGCCGCCGCCTGGGCTTGACCACCGCCGAAGCGGACGACAAGCAGCTGATCGAACGCCTGCTCAAGCTGATGCAGCCGGGGGCCGTGGACTACACGCTATTCTTCCGCAAGCTGGGCGAGCAGCCGGTGGATGACGCGCTGAACATCGTGCGCGACGATTTCATCGACCTGGCCGGCTTCGACGCCTGGGGCGTCGACTACCAGGCCCGCTGCGCCCGCGAGCCCGGCAACGCCGAGGGCCGTCGCGAGCGCATGCACGCAGTCAACCCGCTCTACATCCTGCGCAACTACCTCGCCCAGCGCGCCATCGAGGCGGCCGAGCGCGGGGACTACAGCGAGGTGCGGCAACTGCACGAAGTACTGCGCCGGCCGTTCGAGGAGCAGCCCGGCATGCAGGCCTACGCCGAACGACCGCCGGAGTGGGGCAAGCATCTGGAGATCAGCTGTTCATCGTGAGGTGATTTTCATGCTGCCAGGTAGGGTCTCTTCGCTGGCAAGCCAGCGAAGAGGGCCTACACAGAAAGTGTATGCCCATGCCTAAACATTTTTCTCGAGCAATGCATGCAACTCCACGAACTGCTGCGTCAGCTTGTGCCTTGGCTCCAGGTGGATCAGCGGGCGGCTGGCGTGGTGCGATTCGCGCATCTTCACCGAGGTGCCGAGGTACACGGGCAGCACCGGCAGCCCCTCGGCCAGCAGTTCGTCGAGCATCTGCTGGGGCAGGCTGGCGCGGGACTGGAACTGGTTGACCACGATGCCTTCGACCTGGAGGCCTTCGTTGTGATCGTCCTTGAGCTCGTCGATCTCGGCCAGCAGCCCATAGAGGGCCTGGCGCGAGAAGCTGTCGCAGTCGAAGGGGATCAGTACGCGGTCAGCGGCGATCAGCGCCGATACTGCGTAGAAGTTCAGCGCAGGTGGCGTGTCGATGTAGATCCGGTCGTAATCCTCGTCCAGCTCGTCGAGCAGCTTTCGCAGCTTGTTGATCTTGTGCTTGGCCTCGAGCTTGGGCTGCAGTTCGGCCAGTTCGGCGGTGGCGGTGACTACATGGAGGTTGTCGAACGGCGTCTCGTAGATGTCGACCTTGCTCTTCTTCGAAAAGGGCCCGCTGGACAGCGACTGCTTGAAGAAGTCGGCGATGCCCATGGGGATATCGTCACCGGTCAACCCGGTCAGGTACTGGGTCGAGTTGGCCTGGGCATCCAGGTCGATCAGCAGGGTCCGATAGCCTTCGTTGGCACTCACCGCCCCCAGGTTGCAAGCGATGCTCGACTTGCCCACGCCACCTTTCTGATTGAACACAACGCGTCGCATGGAAAGACCTCCGTGTGTCAGGAGGGACCGAGTATGTGTTCAGCCCGGCGGTTTAGCCAGTCCCTTCCGGCTTCTGGCCGCCAGTGAGCAGCTCCACGAATGCATTGGCCATGGCAGAAGCCGAGCCCTGGCGGCGCACCAGCCATACGGCGGTCATCGCGCCCTCGTCGAGCAAGGTCCGGTAGACCACGCCATCGACGCGCATGCGCTGGTATGAGGCCGGCAGCACAGAGACGCCAAGCCCGGCCGAGACCAGGCTGATGATGGTCATCACCTCGGCCGCTTCCTGGGCGAAATGCGGGTTGAACCCTGCCTGGCGCGCCAGGCTCAACAGCTGCGCATGCAGGCCGCTGCCGTAGCTGCGGGGGAAGAACACGAACGGCTCATTGGCCAGCGCCGACAGGCGGATGCCTGGTTCATTGCCCTGCGCCAGCGGATGAGAGGCATTGAGCACTGCCATCAGCGGCTCGCGCGACAGCTCGGTGGCCACAACCCCTTCAGGCAACGGCAGCGGACGCATCAGGCCGACCTCGATTGTCTCGTCGAACACCGCATCGGCCACCTCGCGGCTGCTCATCTCCTTGAGGTTGAGGTGCACGGCGGGAAAACGCTGGCGAAACGCATGGATGGCCTTGGGGATGCTCGAGTTGAACGGCGCCGACGAGGTAAAGCCGATCTTCATTTCCCCCAGCTCGCCCAGCTGGGCCCGGCGTGCTACATCCGCCGCCTTTTCAACCTGGGCCAGCACCTGCCGCGCTTGTTCGAGGAACAGCCGGCCAGCCTCGCTGAGCTCGACCCGACGATTGGTCCGTTCGAACAGCCGCGCCCCGACTTCCTGTTCCAGGGCCTGGATCTGCTGGCTCAGCGGTGGCTGGGAGATGCCCAGCTGCTGCGCGGCCCGGCCAAAATGCAGTTCTTCGGCCACGGCAATGAAATAACGCAGATGACGCAGCTCCACGGCAAACCTCCATCAGGTCGTAAAACCTATCAAACAGGTCGAACAATATATTGGAACTTATCATTAGTCAGCTATATGATTTTTTCACTGCCTGACTGCCCGCGTGCCAAGGTATCCTCGTGAAAACTGCCGTAGCCCCGCTCCCCGCCACCGACCGACCTGACCCGAGCCCAGCCCTGAACGATATCTGGATTGAAAAAGGTACGCCTGCCTTCCTCAAGACCGTGCTTGCCCTGTTCAGCGGCGGCTTCGCCACCTTCGCCCTGCTCTACTGCGTGCAGCCGATGATGCCGCTGTTGTCGAAGGAATTCTCGATCAACGCGGCGCAGAGCAGCCTGGTGCTGTCGATCTCGACGGGCCTGCTGGCCATCGGACTGTTGATCACCGGCCCCATTTCCGACCGTATCGGGCGCAAGCCGGTCATGGTCTTTGCCCTGGTCTGCGCGGCCCTGAGCACCCTGGTGAGCGCGGTAATGCCAAGCTGGGAACTGGTGCTCGCCACCCGCGCACTGGTCGGCCTGTCGCTCAGCGGCCTGGCGGCAGTGGCCATGACCTACCTGAGCGAAGAGATCCATCCCCAGCACATCGGCCTGGCCATGGGGCTTTATATTGGCGGCAACGCCATCGGCGGCATGAGCGGGCGACTGATCGCCGGGGTGCTGATCGATTTTGTCAGCTGGCACACGGCGATGCTGGTGATCGGCGGCCTGGCGCTGGCAGCGGCAGTAGTGTTCTGGAAAGTGCTGCCAGAATCGCGAAACTTCCGACCGCAGCCGCTGAATCCGAGAAACCTGCTGGACGGCTTCACCGTGCATTTTCGCGATGCCGGCTTGCCCTGGCTGTTCCTCGAAGCCTTCCTGCTGATGGGCGCTTTCGTCACCTTGTTCAACTACATCGGCTACCGTCTGCTGGCTGCGCCCTACCACATGGACCAGGCCTGGGTAGGTTTGCTGTCGGTGGTGTACCTGGCGGGGATCTACAGCTCGGCGCAGGTCGGTGCCCTGGCCGACAGGCTGGGCCGCCGCAAGGTGTTCTGGGCAAGCATCCTGGTGATGGCAAGCGGCTTGCTGCTGACCCTGGCAAGCCCGCTGGCGCTGGTGATCGTCGGGATGCTGGTATTCACCTTCGGCTTCTTTGGCGCGCATTCGGTGGCCAGCAGCTGGATCGGTCGTCGCGCGCTCAAGGCCAAGGGGCAGGCGTCTTCGCTGTACCTGTTCTGCTATTACGCAGGATCCAGCGTGGCGGGGACCGTGGGCGGGGTGTTCTGGCACTACGGGGGGTGGAACGGGATCGGGCTGTTCATCGGCGCCTTGCTGGCGGTGGCACTGCTGGTGGCGCTGCACCTGAGCCGGTTGGCGCCGAAGGCCTGAGGTGTTTCGCCGCTCCCTTGCGGGAGCGGCAGTGGCATCACTTCAGGATTTCGACCACATCCACATCCACTTCACGGCTCATCAGGTTCTTCTCGACTTCACCGGTCAGCTTGACCTTGGTCTTGTCGTTGAACGGCGTGGCCGGCAGGTCTTCGTTGTCGATCTCGACGGTGATGGTGCCGGTGTCGTCCTTGAATTCGTACTTGTCGTCGTTGTTGATCTTCTTGGTCACGAAGCCTTGCAGCTGTACCGGCGTATCGTCGGCGGCTTCGTTGGCGGCGGCGACGGTGGTCACCGGCTGGGCGCCAGGGCCGGTGTAGCTGGTGGCCAGGGCAGCGGTACTGAACAGGGGAGCAAGCAGGAGGGCGAGGTAACGGGTTTTCATGGGATCTGTTCCTGTGTCGGTTTCGATGGAAGCAGATTAGCGCTGACGACTGAATTGAAACTTAATGCAAAAAAACCGGCCAAGGCCGGTTTTTCTATGTCATGCATCCAATCAGCGGTGGTACTGCGCCGACAACTCATGCACGGCATTGATGAACGCACCGGCGTGCTCTGGATCGACCTCTGGGGTAATGCCATGCCCCAGGTTGAACACATGACCGCTGCCCTGGCCATAGCTCTCGAGGATGCGCCCTACCTCCTGGCGGATCGCCTCGGGCTTGGCGTACAGCACGGTCGGGTCCATGTTGCCCTGCAGCGCGACCTTGTCGCCCACTCGGCGACGGGCGTCGCCGATGTCGCAGGTCCAGTCCAGGCCCAAGGCGTCGGCGCCGGCCTCGGCAATGCTTTCGAGCCACAGGCCGCCGTTCTTGGTGAACAGGATCACCGGCACCTTGCGCCCGTCGTGCTCGCGGATCAGGCCGCTGACGATCTTGCGCATGTAGGCCAGCGAGAACTCCTGGTACGCCGCGGCCGACAGGTTGCCGCCCCAGGTATCGAATATCTGCACCGCCTGGGCACCTGCCTCGATCTGGCCATTGAGATAGCAGGTGACCGACTGCGCCAGCTTGTCGAGCAGCAGGTGCATGGCCTGCGGGTTGTCGTAGAGCATGGCCTTGGTCTTGCGGAAGTCCTTGGACGAGCCGCCTTCGACCATGTAGGTGGCCAGGGTCCAGGGGCTGCCGGAGAAACCGATCAACGGCACGCGGCCGTTGAGCTCGCGGCGGATGGTGCTGACCGCGTCCATGACATAGCCCAGGTCCTTGTGCGGATCGGGAATCGGCAGGGCTTCGATGTCGGCCAGGGTGCTGACGACTTTCTTGAAACGCGGGCCTTCGCCGGTCTCGAAGTACAGGCCCTGGCCCATGGCGTCGGGGATGGTGAGGATGTCGGAGAACAGGATCGCGGCGTCCAGCGGGTAGCGGTCCAGTGGCTGCAGGGTGACTTCGCAGGCGAACTGCGGGTTCATGCACAGGCTCATGAAATCCCCCGCCTTGGCGCGGCTGGCACGGTATTCCGGCAGGTAGCGCCCGGCCTGGCGCATCAT
The DNA here is from genome assembly GCA_029239415.1 of Pseudomonas sp. The sequence goes on from JAQZAY010000004.1 coordinate 18,030, forward strand.
CCAGACAGGGGTCACGTCCACGGGTTGCTTGAGCAGCGCACGCAGGAAACGATCGTTCTTCAGGGCAGTCATGTCGGCATCCGGCAGAAAAGTGCAGGCATTTTCTCAGACACCAACGCAAAAGGCACGGCGGTTGCCGTGCCTTTTGTCTATCGACCTGATTGGATCAATAGATCCAGCCTTTAAACCTCCAGGTAATCCAGGATACCCTCAGCCGCATTGCGCCCTTCGAAGATCGCCGTCACTACCAGGTCCGAACCGCGCACCATGTCGCCGCCCGCAAAGATCTTCGGGTTGCTGGTCTGGTGCTTGAACGCTCCCTTCTCCGGCGCCACCACGCGGCCCTGGCTGTCGGTCTGGATACCGAACTGCTCGAACCACGGTGCCGGACTTGGACGGAAACCGAAGGCAATGACCACGGCATCGGCCGACAGGATCTCTTCGGAACCGGGGATCGGCTCGGGGCTGCGACGGCCACGGGCGTCAGGCTCGCCGAGACGGGTCTCGACCACCTTCACGCCTTCGACCTTGTCTTCGCCCACGATCGCGATCGGCTGGCGGTTGTAGAGGAACTTCACGCCTTCTTCCTTGGCGTTCTTCACTTCTTTGCGCGAACCCGGCATGTTTGCCTCGTCGCGGCGATAGGCGCAGGTGACCTGCTTGGCGCCCTGGCGGATCGAGGTACGGTTGCAGTCCATCGCGGTGTCGCCACCGCCCAGTACCACGACCTTCTTGCCCTGCATGTCGATGAAGTCCTCTGGCGACTTCTCGAACCCCAGGTTGCGGTTGACGTTGGCCACCAGGAAGTCCAGTGCGTCGTGCACGCCTGGCAGGTCTTCGCCGGGGAAGCCGCCCTTCATGTAGGTGTAGGTGCCCATGCCCATGAACACGGCATCGTATTCGGCGAGCAGTTGCTCCAGGGTAATGTCCTTGCCCACCTCGACGTTCAGGCGGAACTCGATGCCCATGCCGGTGAAGACCTCGCGGCGATTGCTCAGCACGGTCTTTTCCAGCTTGAACTCAGGGATGCCGAAGGTCAGCAGGCCACCGATCTCGGGGTTGCGATCGAACACCACCGGGGTCACCCCCGCGCGTACCAGCACATCGGCGCAGCCCAGGCCCGCAGGACCGGCACCGATCACGGCGACGCGCTTGCCGGTCGGCTTGACCTTGGACATGTCCGGACGCCAGCCCATGGCGAAGGCCGTGTCGGTGATGTATTTCTCCACCGAGCCGATGGTGACGGCGCCGAAACCGTCGTTCAGGGTGCAGGCACCTTCGCACAGGCGGTCTTGCGGGCAGACGCGGCCGCACACTTCCGGCAGGGTGTTGGTCTGGTGCGACAGCTCGGCCGCAGCCAAAATGTTGCCTTCGGACACCAGCTTGAGCCAGTTCGGAATGAAGTTGTGCACCGGGCACTTCCACTCGCAGTACGGGTTGCCGCAACCCAGGCAGCGATGCGCCTGCTCGGTCGACTGCTGGGGCTTGAAGGGTTCGTAGATCTCGACGAACTCTTTCTTGCGCTGGCGCAGCAGCTTCTTCTTCGGGTCTTTACGCCCCACCTCGATGAACTGGAAGTCGTTACTCAGACGTTCAGCCATTTTTCAAAACCTCTCAACAGCAGCTGCAAGCCTTTGGCTGCAAACTGCAAGACGATCACGTAAGCCCGGCAAACCTCGCACTGCCTTTACTTGCAGCTTGAGGCTTGCCACTTGCAGCTGTTCTTACTGCGGGTTGGCACGGGTGCTGGACAGCAGTTGCTTGAGGTTGGCCGCCTTGGGCTTGACCAGCCAGAAGCGCCGCACGTAGTCGTCCAGGTTCTCGAAGAGCTCACGTCCCCACTTGCTGCCGGTCTCTTCCACATATTCGCCAAGGACACGCGCCAGGTGGCTACGGTACGCCTCCATCGCTTCACCACTGATGCGCTGGATTTCCACCAGCTCGTGGTTGAGCTTGTCGACGAAGCTGTTGTCCATGTCGAGCACGTAGGCAAAGCCGCCAGTCATGCCAGAACCGAAGTTGTAACCGGTCTTGCCCAGGACGCAGACAAAGCCACCGGTCATGTATTCACAGCAGTGATCGCCCGTGCCCTCGACGACGGCATGGGCACCGGAGTTGCGCACGGCGAAGCGCTCGCCCGCAGTACCGGCGGCGAACAGCTTGCCGCCCGTGGCGCCGTACAGGCAGGTGTTGCCGACGATGGCGCTGTGCTGGGTCTCGAACGGGCTGCCGGCAGGCGGCACGATGGTCACCTTGCCACCGGTCATGCCCTTGCCGACGTAGTCGTTGGCATCGCCTTGGAGGTACAGGTTCAGGCCACCGGCGTTCCATACGCCAAAGCTCTGCCCGGCAGTACCGTTGAAGCGGAAGGTGATCGGCGTCGACGCCATGCCCTGGTTGCCGTGCAGGCGGGCGATCTCGCCCGAGATGCGCGCGCCGATCGAGCGGTCGCAGTTGCAGATATCCAGGCTGAACTCGCCGCCGGAGCGGTCGCGGATTGCCGGCAGGGCCATCTCGACCATTTTCTCGGCCAGCTCGCCCTTGTCGAACGGCGGGTTGCGCTCGACCTGGCAGAACTGCGGCTTGTCGGCCGGCACATGGGGGCTGCCCAGCAGCGGGCTGAGGTCGAGGTGGCGTTGTTTCTCGGTTTCACCCGGCAGCATTTCCAGCAGGTCGGTGCGTCCGATCAGCTCGCCCAGGCTGCGCACGCCCAGCTTGGCCAGCCACTCGCGGGTTTCCTCGGCAACGAAGGTGAAGAAGTTGATCACCATGTCGACGGTGCCGATGTAGTGGTCCTTGCGCAGCTTGTCGTTCTGGGTCGCAACGCCGGTGGCGCAGTTGTTCAGGTGGCAGATGCGCAGGTACTTGCAGCCCAGGGCGATCATCGGCGCGGTGCCGAAGCCGAAGCTCTCGGCGCCGAGGATGGCCGCCTTGATCACGTCCAGGCCGGTCTTGAGGCCGCCATCGGTCTGTACCCGCACCTTGCCGCGCAGATCGTTGCCGCGCAGGGTCTGGTGGGTCTCGGCCAGCCCCAGTTCCCAGGGAGCGCCGGCATACTTGATCGAGGTCAGCGGCGAGGCGCCGGTGCCACCGTCGTAGCCGGAGATGGTGATCAGGTCGGCATAGGCCTTGGCGACGCCGGCGGCAATGGTGCCAACGCCCGCCTCCGCTACCAGCTTGACCGACACCAGTGCCTGCGGGTTGACCTGCTTGAGGTCGTAGATCAGCTGGGCCAGGTCTTCGATCGAATAGATGTCATGGTGCGGCGGTGGCGAGATCAGGGTCACGCCCGGCACTGCATAGCGCAGGCGAGCGATCAGGCCGTTGACCTTGCCGCCCGGCAGTTGGCCGCCTTCGCCCGGCTTGGCGCCCTGGGCCACCTTGATCTGCAGCACCTCGGCGTTGACCAGGTACTCGGGCGTGACGCCGAAGCGGCCGGTGGCCACCTGCTTGATCTTGGAACTGCGCAGAGTGCCGTAGCGAGACGGGTCTTCACCCCCCTCGCCGGAGTTGGAGCGCGCGCCCAGGCGATTCATGGCCTCGGCCAGGGCCTCGTGGGCTTCCGGCGACAGGGCGCCCAGCGAGATACCGGCGGAATCGAAGCGCTTGAGGATTGCTTCGAGCGGCTCGACTTCTTCGATGGCCAACGGCTGGTCGGCCACCTTGACCTTGAGCAGGTCGCGGATCATCGATACCGGACGCTGGTCGACCAGCGCGGTGTATTCCTTGAACTTGGCGAAGTCGCCCTGCTGCACGGCGGCCTGCAGGGTGTTGACCACATCCGGGTTGTAGGCGTGGTACTCGCCGCCATGCACGAACTTGAGCAGGCCGCCTTGCTGGATCGGCTTGCGCGCGCTCCAGGCCTCGGCGGCGAGCAGCTTCTGCTCGTTCTCGATGTCGACGAAACGCGCACCCTTGATGCGACTGGCCACGCCACGGAAGCTCAGGCCGACCACCTCGTCCGACAGCCCCACGGCCTCGAACAGCTGGGCGCCGCGGTAGGAGGCGACGGTCGAGATGCCCATCTTCGACAGGATCTTCAGCAGGCCCTTGGAGATGCCCTTGCGGTAGTACTTGAAGACTTCGTCCAGATCGCCCAATACCTCGCCTGTACGGATCAGGTCGGCCAGCACTTCATAGGCCAGGTAGGGATACACGGCCGAGGCGCCGAAGCCAAGCAGCACCGCGAAGTGGTGCGGGTCGCGGGCAGTGGCCGTCTCGACCAGGATGTTGCTGTCGCAGCGCAGGCCACGCTCGGTCAGGCGGTGGTGAACCGCGCCAACGGCCAGCGAAGCATGCACGGGCAGCTTGCCAGGCGCGATGTAGCGGTCGCTCAGCACCAGCTGGGTCTTGCCGGCGCGTACCGCTTCCTCGGCCTGGTCGGCGATGTTGCGGATGGCGGCTTCCAGGCCCAGGCCCTGCTCGTAGTTGAGATCGATGAGCTGGCGGTCGAAGCCCTCGCGCTCCAGGTTCATCAGCGAGCGCCACTTGGCCGGCGAAATCACCGGCGAGCTCAGGATCACGCGCGAGGCATGCTCTGGGGATTCCTGGAAGATGTTGCGCTCGGCGCCCAGGCAGATCTCGAGCGACATCACGATCGCTTCACGCAACGGGTCGATCGGCGGGTTCGTTACCTGGGCGAACTGCTGGCGGAAATAGTCGTAGGGCGAGCGCACACGCTGCGAAAGAATCGCCATCGGCGTGTCATCGCCCATCGAGCCCACGGCTTCCTGGCCCTGCTCGCCGAGCGGGCGCAGCACCTGGTCACGCTCCTCGAAGGTGACCTGGAACATCTTCATGTACTGCTTGAGCTGGTCGGCGTCGTAGCTCGCCGGCCCCTGGTCATCGCTCAGGGTCGCCTGGATACGCATGGCGTTCTGGCGCAACCAGCGCTTGTACGGATGACGCGACTTGAGGCGATTGTCGATGGCATCGGTGTCGAGGATCTGGCCGGTCTCGGTATCGACGGCAAAGATCTGGCCTGGGCCGACGCGACCCTTGGCAATCACGTCCTCGGGCTTGTAGTCCCACACGCCGATTTCAGAGGCCAGGGTGATGTAACCGTTGGTGGTGGTAACCCAGCGCGCCGGGCGCAGGCCATTGCGGTCGAGCAGACAGACCGCATGGCGACCTTCGGTCATCACCACGCCCGCCGGGCCGTCCCACGGCTCCATGTGCATGGAGTTGTACTCGTAGAAGGCGCGCAGGTCGGCGTCCATGGTCTCGACGTTCTGCCACGCTGGCGGAATGATCATGCGCACGCCGCGGAACAGGTCGATGCCACCGGTGACCATCAGCTCGAGCATGTTGTCCATGCTCGAGGAGTCGGAGCCCACGCGATTGACCAGCGGGCCGAGTTCCTCGAGGTCCGGGATCAGCTCGTTGGTGAACTTGGTGCGACGGGCCATCGCCCAGTTGCGGTTACCGGTGATGGTGTTGATCTCGCCGTTGTGGGCGAGGAAGCGGAAAGGCTGGGCCAGCGGCCATTTCGGCAGGGTATTGGTGGAGAAGCGCTGATGGAACACGCAGATCGCGGTCTGCAGGCGCTCGTCGCCCAGGTCTGGATAGAAGGCGGCAAGGTCTGCCGGCATCATCAGGCCTTTGTAGATGATGGTCTTGTGCGAGAAGCTGCAGATATAGTGATCGCTGTCCTCGGCATTGGCTACCGAGGAGCGGCGACGAGCACTGAACAGCTTGATGGCGAACTCCTGATCGCTCAGGCCCTCGCCCGCGATGAACACCTGCTCGATCTGCGGCAGCCGCTCCAGGGCCAGGCGGCCAAGCACGCTGGTGTCGATCGGCACCTTGCGCCAGCCCACCAGTTGCAGGCCGGCCGCGAGGATTTCGCGGTCCATGTTGGCGCGGGCGGCTTCGGCGCGCACTGGGTCCTGGTTGAAGAACACCATGCCTACGGCGTACTGCTTGGGCAGTTCGACGGCAAAGTGCTCCTGGGCCTTGGCCCGCAGGAACCGGTCGGGCTTTTGCATGAGCAGGCCGCAGCCGTCGCCGGTCTTGCCATCGGCGTTGATCCCACCGCGGTGGGTCATGCAGGTCAGGGCCTGCATGGCGGTTTGCAAAAGGTGGTGGCTCGGTTCGCCCGTCATGTGGGCAATCAGGCCGAAACCACAGTTATCCTTGAATTCTTCGGGATGGTACAGACCTGTTTTCATAGACACATTCTCACCAGGTTCGCCTCTCAACGTAGGCAAATCTCTTTTTAGTACAACCACTTACCATCCACGCCGATCAAATGCCAGCTTTTTGCGGTGGCCAATGGGAAACCATTGTTGCACAGCGTCGGGGAAGCCCACAAATTTTCATGTCGCACGACTGAAAACTTATGTCTCAATTATGAATGTTTTTAGTCGGTTGCCGCAGTACGACCCGACTGGGGTCTGAAGCGTTTCAGCCTGGACTGCACCGTGGGCTTGTGGCCGGCAGTCTGGGACAGACAAGCCTGCCGCACGTTGGCGCAGCAGGCTCGACGAAAATCAGGAGTCGCTCAGCAACAGGGCGGCGGGGGTGGTGCCGCCCGGAAGGTATCTCAGCGAGCTGTTGCCAGCTCTTGTTGGACGCTGGCGACAGTACGAGGCCAAGGTTTACCAGCCTGGACCTTGGCTGGCAAGGTTTTGATTGCAGCCAGTGCTGCATCGCGGCTGGCGAAGCTGCCGTAGGTGATCACATACAGCGGCTTGCCCTGCAGGGTTTTCTTGAAATAGCGGTACTCGCCACCCTGTGCCTTGATGTAGGACTGGGCCGAGGCTTCGGAGCTGGTGCCAAGGATCTGCACGACGTAGTTGCCCGGCTTCTGCGCCGAATACCAGCCGCCACCGGCCGTCGCTTTTTCAGCTGGCTTGGCGCTCGCGACCTGGGTGGGCGCCGGCGAGGGTTTGGCCGCAGGTGCAACTGGCTTGGCCGGCGCAGTGGCAACCGGCTTCTCGGCCGGCACGACTGGCTGTACAGGCGCGGGCATGGGTGCTTGGGCCTGGGTCGGAGCTGGACCTGGGGCCACGCCCTGAGGCGGGGCGGTGGTGGTGACGGTCGGCGGCTGCAGCGCGGTATCGCCCGCCGGGCTGCTTTCCTCGCCCTCGCCCATGCCAGCGGCCTGCGCCAGTGGCTCGCGCATCACTGGCTGCGACTGGCCCTGCAGGGGCAGCGACTGGGAGGAACCTGAGAACTCGATGGCGGGATTGCCGTTGTTGGACTGGGCATTGCCCGGCTTGCCCTCTCCCAGCGGCAGCTGGGCCTGCTCGGCAGGTGCATCGGTCGGCGCGTGGTCGCCTTTCTTGGGCATGAGCACCGCTGCGGCAACAGCGACGACAACGACAGCGGACAGTGCCAGTACGTGTTTCTTAGGCATATTGAACCCCATGGATGGTCGCTTGGCCGAGTTGCGGCTGGCGAGCATGGCTTCGATCAAGGTATCGCGGGCGACCTGGTTGATTGCCCCAGGCCAGCCATCGGAGTGTTGGTGGATCTCGGCGATCTGCTCACGGGTGAACACCTCGATCCCTCGGCCGGCACCCTCCAGGCGCTGTTCGAGGTACTCGCGGGTCTCTTCTTCACTGTACGGGTCAAGCTCGATGACATGGAAACGTTCCTGGTCCGCATTGAGCTCATCCAGGTCAGCGATCAGTGAGGGTTCGCCGAAAAGGAACACGTGCGGACGCCCTTCGGGAGTGCCCGCCGCCAGTTCCAGCAACGCTTGGAGTGCCGACTCGTCGAGTTGTTCCGCATCGTCCACCAGCAGATAGACTTCCTGACCGGTAAGCGCCAGTTGCACGATCTGGTTGAGGATGGGGGCCACCTCGGCCTGGGCGACCTTCAGCGACTGCGCCACCTGGCCGAGCACGCTGGCCGCATCGGTCACGCCGCGGGTGTTCACCACCACGCTTTGCACCGACTGCTTGTTGGTGCTGGCCATCAAGGCCTGGCGCAACAGCGTCTTGCCGCTGCCCAGGGGCCCGGTGACCACCAGCAGCAGCTGGCTGTAGCGCGCCAGGTGGTGCAACTGCCCCAGCACCGGCTTGCGCTGGGCCGGGAAGAACTTGAAGCCTGGTACCCGAGCCGCGAACGGGTCGTGGTTCAACTGGTAGTGGCCAAGAAAGGCCTCATCGGCATGCAAACTAGTCATTGCGCTGTCACAACCTCAAAGCTGGGCCACAATCGCGCGGTAATCCGCGGCCAGGGTGGCCTGAAGAATCTCTTTAGGATAGTCGTCGGTGATCACGGCCTCGCCCAGCTGGCGCAACAGCACCAGGCGCAGGCGGCCATCAAGCACCTTCTTGTCGACCGCCATGTGCTCCATGAAGTGCGCCGGGGTCATTTCCTGCGGGGGCACCACCGGCAAGCCCGCATCGTGCAACAGGCGGATACCGCGATCCCGCGCCGAGCGGTCGATCCAGCCAAGGCGCATCGACATCTCCAGCGCCATGACGGTGCCGGCCGACACGGCTTCCCCGTGCAACCACACGCCATAGCCCATGTGGGTCTCGATGGCATGGCCAAAGGTGTGGCCAAGGTTCAGCGTGGCCCGCACGCCCGACTCACGCTCGTCAGCGCCCACCACGGCTGCCTTGGCGGCGCAGGAGCGGCGGATGGCCTCGGTCAGCGCCGTGGTGTCGAGTCCGCGCAGCGCGCTCATGTGTGCCTCAAGCCAGCCCATGAAGGGTTCGTCGCAGATCAGGCCGTACTTGATGACCTCGGCCAGGCCCGCCGACAGCTCGCGGTCCGGCAAGGTGGCCAGGCTGGTGGTGTCGATCAGTACGGCATTGGGCTGGTAGAAGGCCCCGACCATGTTCTTGCCCAGCGGGTGGTTGATGCCGGTCTTGCCGCCCACCGACGAATCGACCTGGGACAGCAGGGTCGTCGGGACCTGGATGAAGTCCACGCCACGCTGGTAGCAGGCGGCCGCGAAGCCCGCCATGTCGCCGATGACGCCACCGCCCAGGGCGATCACCGTGGTGCGCCGATCGTGCCGCGCGCCAAGCAGCGCGTCGAAGATCAGTTGCAGGGTCTCCCAGTTCTTGAAGGCCTCGCCATCGGGCAACACCACCGGCAGCACCGAATAGGCGCCCAGGGAACGGGCCAGGCGCTCGAGGTAGAGGGGCGCGACGGTTTCGTTGGAGACGATGGCGACCTGTCGCCCGGCAATGTGCGGGGCCAGCAACCCAGGCTGGTCCAGCAGGCCTTCGCCAATGTAGATCGGGTAGCTACGTTCGCCCAGGTCAACCTTAAGTGTCTGCATGTATCCCCACAATGAACTAGGGCGCGGCATCGACGCTCGACCCGCGCGGTAACGTTGAACCCCCGCCTCGGCCTGGCAGGTCGCCGAGAATAGTCCCGGCTTACCGGGGGGGCAACTGCTGCAAGCGATCCAGGATATCGAGCACCACCATGCGTGGCGGCCGCTCGTCGGTTTCCACCACCAGGTCGGCGATCTCGCGGTAAAGCGGGTCGCGCGTCTCGAGCAAGGCGCGCAGCGTAGCCTCGGGATTGGCAGTTCGCAGCAAGGGACGATTGCGGTCGCGAGCGGTACGCCCCACTTGCTGCTCGACCGAGGCGTGCAGATAGATGACGCGGCCACCCGCGTGCAGCGAACGGCGATTGGCCTCGCGCATCACGGCTCCGCCGCCAGTGGCCAGCACCACGCCATCGAGGCCGCAGAGCTCGGCGATCATCGCCTGCTCGCGGTCACGAAAGCCCGGCTCGCCCTCCTTGTCGAAGATCCACGGGATATTGGCGCCGGTTCGCAGTTCGATTTCCTTGTCGGAATCCTTGAACGGCAGGCGCAGCTCTTTGGCCAACAGGCGCCCGATGGTGCTCTTGCCAGCTCCCATCGGCCCCACAAGTATCAAATTTCGCACAGAATCAACGACTCACAGCAATCGCCTGGTCACCCATGATACGCGGAGTCAGGAAGACCAGCAGCTCGGATTTTTTCTCTTGTAATGCATCGCGTCGAAACAGCCGCCCAACATACGGCAGATCGCCCAGAAATGGCACCTTCTCGAGCACATTACTTTGCACCGTCGAGTACACCCCGCCGATGACGATGGTCTGGCCATCGTCCACTCTGACCTTGGCGTTGACCTCGTTCTTGCGGATCGCCGGTACGTTGCCCTGGGCATTGAGATAGTCAGGCTCATCCTTGGTCACCTTTACCGCCATGACCACCCCATCGCCTGGAGTGATCCTGGGCGTCACTTCAAGCGAGAGCGACGCCTCGCGAAACGAAATCGACGTGGCGCCGCTGCCGCTGGTTTCCTGATAGGGCACCTCGGTGCCCTTGAGGATCCTGGCGGTCTCCTTGTCGGCCGTGACAACCTTGGGCTGGGAAATGATTTCGCCGTTGCCGCTTTTTTCCATGGCGCTGAGCTCGAGGTCGAGCAGCACGTCGCTGCGCAGCAGCCCGACCCCAAGGCTGGCAGTGGCGCGCTCGGCGCCCAGATCGACGAACACATCGCCGCCCAGGCCGCTGCCCTCGGGCTTGAGCGAACGCCCCCAGCGCACGCCCAGGCTGCGCTCGTAGTCGACGTTGGCCTCGACGATCCGCGCCTCGATCATCACCTGGCGCAGCGGGACGTCCAGTCGGGCGACCAGTTCGCGCAGCTCGGCAAGCCGATCAGCAGGCTGCGTGGCCACCAGCGTATTGGTACGTGCGTCGACGCTCAAGCTGCCGCGACCGGCAAGGATGCCATCGTCCGCCAGTGTGGCGAGCAGCAGCTCGGCCAGATCGCCCGCGTTGGCGTGGTGGACCGGCAGCAGCTCGCGCTGCAAGGGCTGCACGTGAGCATCCAGCTCGCGACCAAGCCGGGCCTCCCGTGCCTGCTCGGCCAGCTCTGCAGCGGGCGCGACCAGCAGCACATTGCCTTCCTCCCGCCTGCCGAGCCCCTTGCTGCGCAGCACCATGTCCAGCGCCTGCTCCCAGGGAACGTCCTGCAAGCGCAAGGTGACATTGCCTTGCACCGAATCGCTGGCCACCAGGTTGACCCCGGCGAAGTCGGCCAGTAGCTGCAACACCGAACGCACTTCCACGTCCTGGAAGTTCAACGACAACGGCTCATCCGCAGAGGCCTGTGTCGCCGCAATCGCCCGCACCGGCAGGAGCGCCAGCAACATCATCACCGCCAAGCCTTTGATGCTCATCCATGACCTCCGTGACCGCGCTCCTCCTGAGCGCCAGATACCGCGATTGCTCCAGCCAGCCATGGTCGTCGACAAACCGTCGCTCGAGCACCTCCACCTGCTGTTCGTCTATGCGCACGATCCGCCCCTGGGCATTCCCGATGGGGTCCCCTACCCGCACCCGGTGCACCGCCCCGGCCAGGCGCAGCAACGCCTGGTACTCGCCTTGCCTGGCAAGGCTGCCGACCATTTCCAGCCGTTCGAGCGCGACGCTTGCAAGCGGGTTGGAGGGGGTCAGCCCGGTTTTCCGTCGGAACGGGTCGATGACTGGCTTGCTGGGGCTGGCGCGAGCGGGTTCCGCGGCCAGGGACCGCGGCACCTCGAGCCCCGCCTGGCTTGCCGCGTAGGCATTGACCTCCACGTGCATGCGCAGCACGCCAGGCTTGCCGTCCACCGCATCCAGGCGCAGCTGCTGCACGCGGAGCAGACGCAGCTGGCCAAGCCATTGATCGAGCCACAGGCGCAAGGCCGGGTAGCGGCCGACCATGTGCAAGGCCATGGGAATCGTTCGATACCCAGGGCCGGCAAGCGGCTCCAGCACATCGACCTGCTCGAACGAAAGACCCTGCTCGCGCCCCACTCTGGACAAGTCCTCGAGCAACTCGGCCATGTCGCCACCGGCTGCGAGCCGCCAGCGGGAATCGTGCAGATGCTGACGTGCAAGCTCCAGCGTGGCCTGTAGCTCATCCAGCCGCTGCGCCTGCTGGCCTTTGCTCATCAGTTCCCTGTGCAGGCGCTGGCCTTGGTCGACAAAAGCGGCCAGCTCCATGCGCAAGGCATGGAGCCTCGCGAAGTAGCCAAGCCCCAGCACCACCAGGACCACCAGGCCCAGCAAGGCAATCCTGAAAACCCCAGGCCGCTCGGCAAGCCCCTGCCACTCCGGTCGCAGGTTCAAGGTCATGGCCCGGACGCCAGCAACCTGGCCGACAAGCGAAAGGCCTCGCCCCTGGCGTCGCCGCGCAGCTGCTGCAGGGCGACCTTCTGCAACGAAGGCACGGCCTGCAGGCCGCGCATGAACTGGGCAACCAGGCTCGCCGACCCCGCGAGTCCCTGCAGCTGTACCTCGGAACCCTTCAGGGTCAGTCCGGTCAGGTAGAGTCCCTCGGGCAGCACCTGTTCAAGCTGCTCGAAGAACGCCAGCACGTCGCCCTCACCGGCTCGCAGGCCAGCGAGCATCGTGCGCTGTTCATGCAGGTCGGCATGCGCCTGTTCGAGGGCGGCGACTCGAGACAGCCGCTGGTCCAGCTCCAGAAGTTCTGCCTGCATGCGGGCGTGAGCCAGGGCCTGGAGTTGCAAGCGCTGGCGCCCGAGTTGATCGAGTACCAATACCCCACAGAGGGCCAGCAGCATGGCGACTATCAGCCATGCCTGGAGTCGCCGGACCGCAGCCAGGCGCCGACGCTCGCGCCAGGGCAGCAGGTTCATTCGCAGCATCAGCGAAGCCCCCCCATCGCCAGTCCACAGGCCATGGCCATGGACGCCCACGCCCGAGTCAAGGCATCGGCATCGGGCAAGGCCGCCAGGTCGAGCCCGGGCAGCGGCTCGACAACCTGGGTAGCGATGCCCAGGTGATCCTGCAGGAAAGCGCGCACATCAATGCAGGCGGCGCCCGCGCCAGCCAGCAACAGGACATCGACCTGCACGCCCTTGAGCACACATTCGAGCCACTGTTCGAGGCTTTCTGGCGTTACTCCCGCCGTGCGCAACTCCTGGCGCACGGGCAAGGACCCCGGATGCCACGCATGCAGGACCGCTCGACAGTGCTCCAGTTGCACGACAGCCCGGGGGCCTGTCGTGCCGGGCATGGCACGCCACAAGGCCAGGCTGTCGATATCCACCAGCCGCGCCTGCAGGCCGGCCGCAGCGAGTACCTGCTCCAGAGGATCGAGATGGCTTTGCCGACAGGCGGCGACCGCCACCTCCACATAGCCTGGCTGTTCGGGACTTGGCCCCAGCACTTGGAAATCGAGGGCGGTGTCGTCCAGGGGGAAGGGTATGAACTGATCGGCCTCGGCAAGCAGTTGCGCTTCCATCTGCGCGTCATCCAGGCCCTCCGACAAACGGCGGACCTTGCTGATGACCTGTGAGCCGGGCAAGGCAATGGCGACATGCCGCTGCCGACATCCTGCACGTTGGCGAGCCCTGCGCAAGGCGGCTGCCACGGACGCCGGGTCGCTTATCCAGCCATCGCGCAGCGTATCGCCCGCAAGCGGTTCCAGCGCCCAGGCGGTGACTCGGCATAGTCCGCGTCGTCGCTGCAATTGAAGCAGTCGAATGGAATCGGGGGCTATTTCCAGCCCGAGAAGTGAACCGGCATCCCTGCCAAAGCGTCCAAGCATTGTTTCTCCTTTCATTCTCCGAAACAGGTGCCATCGCCAGGTACCCTTGAGGCTGTGGCGATCCATGCACCTTCCCGCCAGTCACCCGGAGGGGGCAAAAATGCTTATAATGCCCAGCGTTTTTCCCTGTCCGCCGGACCCGCGCGCAACCCACTCTTCAACCTGGACACCCTAAAGCCTTGATACGCCTGCTGAAGTTCGTCTGGTGGTCTTTCGTCGCAGTCATCTGTGCGCTCGTACTCGGTGTGAGCGGCGCGTTTCTGTATCTTAGCCCCAGCCTGCCGTCCGTCGACTCGCTCAGAAGCATCCAGTTGCAGATTCCGCTGAGGGTCTACAGCAGCGACAACAAGCTGATTGCCGAATTTGGCGAGATGCGCCGCTCGCCCATCCGATTCGCGGAAATTCCCCCACAATTCATCCAGGCGCTTCTGTCAGCCGAAGATGACAATTTCCTCAATCATTACGGCGTCGATCCCGGCAGCCTGATGCGCGCGGCCACGCAGCTGGTCAAGTCCGGTCATATCCAGACCGGCGGCAGCACCATCACAATGCAGGTGGCGAAGAACTTTTTCCTCAGCAGTGAGCGAAGCTTCTCACGCAAGACCACGGAGATTCTCCTGGCCCTGCAGATCGAGCGCCAATTGACCAAGGACGAGATCCTTGAGCTCTACGTCAACAAGATCTACCTGGGCAACCGCGCCTACGGTATCGATGCAGCGGCGCAGGTGTACTACGGCAAGTCGATCCGGGAGGTGAGCCTGGCGCAGATGGCGATGATCGCCGGCCTGCCCAAGGCGCCATCGCGCTTCAACCCGTTGGCCAACCCGGTACGCGCCAAGGAGCGCCGCGACTGGATCCTCGGGCGCATGTATCGCCTCGGCAAGATCGACGAGGCAAGCTACCAGGCGGCCCTGGCCGAGCCGCTCAATGCCAGCTACCACGTGCCGACCCCGGAGGTGAATGCGCCCTACATCGCCGAGATGGCCCGCGCCGAGATGGTCGGCCGCTACGGCAGCGATGCCTACACCGAAGGTTTCCGCGTGACCACCACGGTGCCCAGCAATCTGCAGGACATGGCCAACCGCGCCGTGCTCGACGGCCTCACCGCCTATGACGAGCGCCACGGCTACCGGGGCCCGGAAACCCGTTTCCCAGGCAAGACCCGCGAGGCCTGGCTGCAGGAAATGAATCGCCAGCGCCCGCTCGGCGGCCTGGAGCCGGCCATCGTCACCCGGGTCGACAAGACCGGCCTCACGGTCCTGACCCGTTCCGGCAAGGATGAAACGGTCGCCTGGGACACCATGAAGTGGGCGCGCCCCTTCCTCAACAGCAACAGCCAGGGCCGCGCGCCACAACAGCCGTCCGACGTCGCCCAGGTGGGCGACCTGGTGCGCCTGCAGCGCCTGGACGACGGCAGCCTGAAGTTCAGCCAGGTACCGAGCGCACAAAGCGCGCTGGTGACTCTGGACCCCAATACCGGTGCGATCCGCGCGCTGGTCGGCGGCTTCTCCTTCGAGCAGAGCAACTACAATCGCGCCATGCAGGCCAAGCGCCAGCCAGGCTCGAGCTTCAAGCCGTTCGTCTACAGCGCCGCGCTGGACAGTGGCTATACAGCCTCGAGCCTGGTCAACGATGCCCCGATCGTGTTCGTCGACGAATCCCTGGACAAGGTCTGGCGCCCGAAGAACGACACCAATACCTTCCTCGGCCCGATCCGCATGCGCGAGGCGTTGTACAAGTCGCGCAACCTGGTATCGATCCGCCTGCTGCAGGCCATGGGTGTCGACCGCACCATCGACTACATCGCCAAGTTCGGCTTCAACAAGCAGGACCTGCCGCGCAACCTGTCGCTGGCCCTGGGCACCGCCACGCTCACCCCGATGGAAATCGCCACGGGCTGGAGCACCTTCGCCAACGGCGGCTACAAGATCGCGCCGTACCTGATCGACCGCATCGAAAGCCGCAGCGGCGAGACCCTGTTCACCGCCAACCCGCCCAGCGTGCCCCAGGGCATCCAGGACCAGGCAGGCCTAGCCGCGCCAGAACAGCCGTTCGACAGCCAACTGCCAGGCGAAGCGCCGGCAACGGCCCAACTGCCAGGTAGCGCATTGCCGGCTCCCGCCGTTGCCGAGCGCATCGTCGACGGGCGTACCACCTACATCCTCACCAGCATGCTGCAGGACGTGATCAAGCGCGGCACCGGCCGGCGCGCCATGGCCCTGGGCCGCACCGACCTGGCGGGCAAGACCGGTACCACCAACGAGTCCAAGGATGCCTGGTTCTCCGGCTACAACGCTGACTACGTCACCACCGTATGGACCGGCTTCGACCAGCCGGAGACCCTTGGTCGCCGCGAGTATGGCGGCACCGTGGCCCTGCCGATCTGGATGAACTTCATGGGCGCCGCCCTCAAGGACAAGCCCAGCCACGCCCCGGCAGAGCCAGAGGGCATCCTCAGCCTGCGCGTCGACCCCATCAGCGGCCGCGCCGCCACGCCGAGCACGCCGAACGCCTACTTCGAGCTGTTCAAGGCCGAGGACTCGCCGCCATCGGTCAACGAACTGGGCACCGGCGCCGTGCCAGGCAGCCCGCTGCCAGCGGATGAAGCGGCGCCGATGGACCTGTTCTAGTTCCATGCAGGGGCGCCGAACCGCCGCCCCTACACGAATCCAGATCGCACCCACAAAAAAGCCCCGGCTCTCACAAGCCGGGGCTTTTTCATTTCACGCTACAACGCTCAGCCGTTGAACACGTCATCCACGCTCTTGAGCGGGTAGTTCTTCGGGTACGGCAGGGTCGCCACGCCGGTCTCGATCGCGGCCTTGGCCACGGCATCGGATACCAGGGTGATCAGGCGGGCGTCCATTGGCTTCGGAATGATGTACTCACGGCCGAACTCCAGCGAATCAACGCCATAGGCTTCGCACACTTCCTTCGGAACCGGCAGCTTGGCCAGGTCTTTCAGGGCGTTGGCGGCGGCGATCTTCATTTCTTCGTTGATGCGCTTGGCACGTACGTCCAGGGCACCACGGAAGATGAAGGGGAAGCCCAGTACGTTGTTGACCTGGTTCGGGTAGTCCGAGCGGCCGGTGGCCATGATCACGTCGCTGCGAGTGGCATGGGCCAGTTCCGGAGAGATCTCCGGGTCCGGGTTGGAGCAGGCGAAGACGATCGGGTTCGGTGCCATCGACTTGAGGCCTTCGGCGCTCAGCAGGTTCGGACCGGACAGGCCGACGAACACGTCGGCACCGTCCAGGGCCTCGGCCAGGGTGCGCTTGTCGGTGGCGTGGGCGAACACGGCCTTGTACTGGTTCAGGTCGTCGCGGCCGGCATGGATCACGCCGTTGCGGTCGATCATGAAGATGTTCTCGACCTTGGCGCCCATGCTGACCAGCAGCTTCATGCAGGAGATGGCGGCAGCGCCAGCGCCCAGGCAGACGATCTTCGCTTCTTCGAGGGTCTTGCCCGCGATTTCCAGGGCGTTGATCATGCCGGCGGCGGTAACGATCGCGGTGCCGTGCTGGTCATCGTGGAAGACCGGGATATCGCACTGCTCGATCAGGGTGCGCTCGATCTCGAAGCACTCGGGTGCCTTGATGTCTTCGAGGTTGATGCCGCCGAAGGTGATGGAGATCCGGCGCACGGTGTCGATGAAGGCTTGCGGGCTTTCGGACTCGACTTCGATGTCGAATACGTCGATACCGGCGAAACGCTTGAACAGGACGCCCTTGCCTTCCATGACAGGCTTGGAGGCCAGTGGGCCGAGGTTGCCCAGGCCGAGGATGGCGGTGCCGTCGGAGATTACCGCGACCAGATTGCCTTTGCCGGTGTATTTGTAGGCCAGCTCGGGGTCACGACCGATTTCGCGCACGGGCTCGGCGACGCCTGGACTGTAGGCCAGCGACAGGTCACGGGCGGTGGAGGTCGGTTTGGTAAGCTCTACGCTCAGCTTCCCTGGGCGGGGCTGGGCATGGTATTCGAGAGCGGCGGTTTTCAAGTCTGACATGGTGGGCATTCCGCTATTTAACTGTTCTGACGGACCGCCGAGGATACGCAAAGTGCCGGGGAGCGACAAGACTGCCCGGTCACGAGTGTCAAGGCCCTGGACCTACGACTTTACGCTATGACCCATGCGGCGTAACGGATACATTGTGTACAATTAGATCTCATAATGTCTACACATTTTGAACTTTCCCTTTCAGGAGTGCGTGGTGCAGTTCCGGAGAACCCAGGGACCCTAAGTCTAGTCGCGCTGCAGCATGCTGGGGTGGGTAAGGGGTAGCAGCCAGCGTCGCTGGCCTTGCTTCAGGCCGCCTTTGTGCGAGCGGTCCTGCACCCAGCCACGCGCCTCGACCTGGCGCCCCTCAAGGCCGTCGAAGAACGCTGCCGGGAAAGCACGCCGCAGGCGTGCAGGAACCTGAAGCACCATCGCCGTATCGAGTTCGAGCCAGACCCCACCTCGATTGCGCTCGATCTTGCGCACTCGGCCAGCCACCACGGCGAAGCCTGACTGCCGTATGCCAGCAGGTCGCTGCACCGGCGAGCGCCGCCAGAGCCCTGCCCGCGCCTTGCGCGCGGCCTGCTCGGCGTTATGCTGGCAGCTGGCCAGACGCGCGTTCGGCGCCACGGCCACGCGGTAGCCCAGGCCTTCGCTGAGCAGGATCGCTTCAAGATTGTCGCCATTGCGCCCATAGAGATGCGCCAGGGTACGACCATACTTGTCCTTGGGCTCGACCCCACGCACCAGGCCAACCTTGCCATCACTGGCCTTGACCAGCGCCTGCAAGCGTCGCCGGGCGTCCTCGGCGTAGGGCTCGCTGGCGCGGCCCCGACGCCCGAGCTCAGGGGCGTTGATACCGATCAACCGTATACTGCGCCCATCGGTCAGGCGCACCGTATCGCCATCGATCACCTGGCGCACCGCCACCTGCTGCACACGCCCGGGCAGCGGGCAGAAGGCTTGGGCCGGCAGGTGCCAGATCGCAGCCATAAAAAAAGCGCCCACAAGGGGCGCTTTTTTCAGCAACAAGGCGAAACCCGAAGGATTCGCCATGTGCATTATTACTTCTTGGTACCGAACATGCCGAAGCGGTCGGCGAACTTCTGTACGCGGCCGCCGGTGTCCAGCACTTTCTGCTTGCCGGTGTAGAACGGGTGGCACTGCGAGCACACGTCGATCGACAGTGGCTTGGCCAGGGTCGAACGGGTTTCGAACTGGCTGCCGCAGCTGCAGGTCACTGCAACTACTTCGTAATTCGGGTGAATATTGTCTTTCATGGTCGCTTCCTCAGCTGCGTGCCGCCATCCAACACCATTGTTGAATACCGCACGTAATCAGGCGGCGAATGATACCAGAGCGTGGCGTCAGCGCAAGTTGTCGCTTGCACCGACCGTCGTCTGCTAGGCTCGCCGGGTTCCGACAACCCTTTCCAGAGAGCTTTCCGCGTGCCCGACGTCATCTTGCGCCTCGCCCTGCCCTCGCCCCTGCGTCGGCTGTTCGACTACCGGGCCACGGCAGGCATGGCACGCCAGGCCCTGACCCCGGGCATGCGCATCCGCGTGCCGTTCGGCCGCCGCGAGATGATCGGCGTGCTGGTGGAGGTGTGCGACCAGAGCGAGGTGCCCGCCGACAAGCTCAAGCCGGCCGTGGCCCTGCTCGACCCGGTCTCGCCGTTGCCGCCGGCGCTGTTCAGGCTATGCCTGTGGACTGCACAGTACTACCAGCACAGCCTGGGTGACACTTTCAGCTGGGCGTTGCCGACACTGCTGCGCCAGGGTGAGCCGGCCGAGGCGCGGCAGGAGCGGTTCTGGCAGATCGCGCCAGGGGCGCGCCTGGACGATCCACGTATCGCGCGCGCCCCGCGCCAGCGCGAAGCCTTGCAGACCCTGGGCCAGCATCCCCACGGCGTGGCCCATGCCGTGCTGGCCAAGCTGGGGCTGAGCAAGGACAGCCTCGACCTGCTGCTGGCCAAGGAGCTGGTGCAGGTCGAAGTGCGTCGCCACTTGCCCCAGGCCCGCCACGAGCGCTGGCTGGCCCAGCCGGAGCTGCCCCTCAATGAGGAGCAGCAGGCAGCGTTCGGCGCAGTGCGCTCGAGCTTTGGCGGTTTCCATGCCTTTCTGTTGGCCGGCGTCACAGGCAGCGGCAAGACCGAGGTCTACCTGCAGCTGATCCGCGAGACACTCGAGGCCGGCAAGCAGGCACTGGTGCTGATCCCGGAGATCAACCTCGGCCCGCAGACCCTGGCGCGTTTCGAGCAGCGCTTCAACGCCCGCATCGCCTTGCTGCACTCGGCAGTCAACGACCGCGAGCGCCTCGACGCCTGGCTGGCCGCGCGCGACGGCGAGGCCGACATCATCATCGGCACCCGCTCGGCGCTGTTCACACCGATGAAGAACCCCGGGCTGATCATCATCGACGAAGAGCACGACGGTTCCTATAAACAGCAGGAAGGCCTGCGCTATCACGCCCGCGACCTGGCGCTGGTAAGGGCGCACCAGGAAAACATCCCGATCCTCCTGGGCTCGGCCACGCCGTCGCTCGAAAGCCTGCACAATGCCCACACCGGTCGCTACGGCCTGCTGCGCATGAACCAGCGCGCAGGCGGGGCGCGCCAGCCGCGCTTCCTGCGCCTGGACGTCAAGAGCCGCCCCCTGGACAGCGGCATCAGCGGCCCCTTGCAGCAGGCCATCGGCCAGACGCTGGCGGCCGGCCAACAAGTGCTGGTGTTTCTCAACCGCCGCGGCTTCGCCCCGACCCTGCTGTGCCACGATTGCGGCTGGCTCTGCGAATGCCCGCGCTGCGACGCACGCATGACCGTGCACCAGCGCTCCGGCGTGCTGCGCTGCCACCACTGCGGGTACGACGAGCGCCTGCCGCGCCAGTGTCCCCAGTGCAACCGCGTCGACCTGAGGCCCGTGGGTGCCGGTACCGAGCGCGCCGAAGAGCGCCTGCAGATCCTGTTCCCTGACTATCCGGTGCTGCGTGTCGATCGCGACAGCACTTCGCGCAAGGACGCGATGCACAGCCTGTTCACCACCATCCAGCGCGGCCAGCCGTGCATCCTGGTCGGCACCCAGATGCTGGCCAAGGGTCATCACTTCCCGCGGGTGACCCTGGTGGCGGTGCTCGATGCCGATGGCGGGCTGTTCTCCGGTGATTTTCGCGCCGCCGAACGCATGGCCCAGCTGATCGTCCAGGTAGCCGGCCGGGCCGGACGCGCCGAAGAACCCGGCAAGGTCATTGTCCAGACCCACCTGGCCGACCATCCGCTGCTGGTGCAACTGACCGAGCAGGGCTACTTCGCCTTCGCCGAGCAGGCACTGAGCGAACGCCGGGCCGCCGGCCTGCCGCCCTTCGCCCACCTCGCGCTGCTGCGGGCCGAGGCGCACAAGCCAGGGCAGGCGGAAAGTTTCCTGGACGAGGCCTGCGCCGCTGCCGAGCGGTTGCGGGGCGAACATGGGCTGGCCGGAATCGAGCTGCTGGGCCCGGTCCCCGCGCCGATGGAGCGGCGCGCCGGCAAGTTCCGCGCCCAGCTGTTGCTGCAGGCCAATGCACGCGCCCCCCTGCACCGCCTCATCAGCGCCTGGCTGCTGTTGCTCGAGCAGATGCCTTCCGGACGGCAAGTCCGCTGGTCGCTGGACGTGGACCCGGTGGATCTTTATTGAGCTGCAAGCGGCAAGCTACAAGTTGCAAGAAGCAGCAGGCCTAGGCACGCTCTGCCCCCTCTTGCAGCTTGCCGCTTGCCGCTTGCGCCTGCCCAAAGGTTGGCAACCCGCGCCCAGCAACGGATAATGCCCAGTTTTTCCACCTGCGCATCGAAGCGCCGCCGCGCTTGCGGTCGAAAGAGAAGCTTATGAAAGACACCATTCGCCAGCTGATCCAGCAAGCCCTCACCCAACTCGTCACCGACGGTGTGCTGCCTGAAGGGCTGACGCCGGCGATCCAGGTGGAAAACGCCCGGGACAAGACCCACGGCGACTTCGCCAGCAACATCGCGATGATGCTGGCCAAGCCGGCCGGCATGAAGCCGCGTGACCTGGCCGAGAAGCTCATCGATGCCCTGCCGGCCAGTGACGACATCACCAAGGTCGAGATCGCGGGCCCAGGCTTCCTCAATTTCTTCCAGAACACCCAGGCCCTGGCCAGCCGTCTCGACGCAGCGCTGGCCGATGTCACGCTGGGCGTGCGCAAGGCAGGCACCGTGCAAAAGGTGGTGGTCGACCTGTCGGCCCCCAACCTGGCCAAGGAAATGCACGTCGGCCACCTGCGCTCGACCATCATCGGCGACAGCGTCGCCCGTGTACTGGAGTTCCTGGGCGATGAGGTGATCCGCCAGAACCACGTGGGCGACTGGGGCACCCAGTTCGGCATGCTGCTGGCCTACCTTGAAGAGAACCCCATCACCAGTGACGAGCTCTCGGACCTCGAGAACTTCTACCGCGCAGCGAAAAAGCGCTTCGACGAGTCGGAAGATTTCGCCACCCGTGCCCGCGGCCTGGTGGTCAAGCTGCAGGCCGGAGACGCCGACTGCCTGGCCTTGTGGACGCGCTTCAAGGACATTTCCCTGTCGCACTGCCAGAAGACCTACGAGCTGCTCAACGTCAAGCTGACCATGGCCGATGTCATGGGCGAAAGCGCCTACAACGCCGACCTCGCCAACGTGGTTGCCGAACTGCGGGCCAAGGGCCTGCTGGTCGAGAGCCAGGGTGCCCAGTGCGTGTTCCTCGAAGACTTCAAGACCGCCGATGGCGACCCGCTGCCGGTGATCGTGCAGAAGGCCGACGGCGGCTACCTGTACGCCACCACCGACCTGGCAGCCGTGCGCTACCGCAG
>JAQZAY010000177.1 GCA_029239415.1 Pseudomonas sp.
CACCCGACCCATTTCGAGTCAGCGCTCAGCGACGCCGGTTCCTGGCTCGAGCGGATCCGCGGGGTCAGGGCCAACGCATCGAACAAGAGCCACGCCGAACTCGACGACGCCACGCAGCTGGACAGCGGCGATGCCAAGGCGCTCGCCGCCCAGTACGCCGTGCTCAAGAACCAGCTGGACCACCTGAACATCTTTGGTGGCTGCTGCGGTACGGATGCCCACCACATCCGGGAGATTGCCAGAGCTTGCGCGCCGTTGTTCGGGGCAGTGGGTTGAGCGTTGGCCTGGCATCCAGGCTGATCCTTGCGCAGTAGGACCGTTTGAATGATCAACCTATGTCTTGCCTAGCCCAGCCCGGCCCGGCCTCGTATACGAAGATTGGGTATAGGAGGTCAAAGCAGGGGGAACAGCATCACCAGTCGATCGACTGGCCATCCCATGCCCAGAAGGTGCCGCTTTGTGCCGGCCCGTGGCGGCCGACCTGTTCGATGATGCACTGCGCCGCAAAAGCCGGCTCGAACAGCTGCCCGGTGGGCACATTGGCCTGGAAGGGCTGTGACAGCGAAGTGTCGGTGGTGCCGGGGTGCAGCAATAGCACCGTCGAGGCTGGATTCAGGCGTTTGAGCTCGATACTGGCGGTGTGCAGCAGCTGGTTGAGCGCTGCCTTGCTCGCCCGATAGCTGTACCAGCCGCCCAGGCGGTTATCACTGATCGAGCCAACCCTGGCCGACAGCGCCGCGAAGGTGGAAGGCTGCTTGCGCAGTAGCGGCAGCAGGTGCTTGAGCAGGAGCACCGGCGCGAAGGCATTGGTGGCAAAGGCTGCTTGCAGGCCAGCCAGGTCCAGTTGCGCCAGGCTCTTTTCCGCCCGCGCGCCGTCCCCCTGCAGAATGCCCAGGGTGCTGATCACCAGGTGGAGATGCTCGCAACTCGCGCTGATCTCGCGCGCCAGTCCTGCTAGCGACTGTTCATCGCGTGCGTCGCAATCCATGCGTATCAGGCGCTCGCCATGCTGCCCTGCCAGCGCTGCGAGTGCGCTTTTGCGGTTGGCCTGGCGCGAAACGGCCCAGACCCTGGCCACGTCGTCGCGCGCCAGCAACGCCGCGCACAGTGCCAGGCCTATTCCCTGGCTCGCACCGCACACCAGTACGCAGGCCTCGCCAGGCACATCGGGTATGAGATTCATGGGGCGCCTCGCTGGGATGTCAAAGGTATGAATGCTGAACAGCGCCACACGTTCAGACCAAGTTGAACGTTTGCCTCGCCGATCCTGCCGAGGCGCCTTTCATCGAGTTGTACGCAAGACGATGAGCCGGCCTCGTTGAACCCTTGAACAAGCCCGGCGGGCCCGTCAGGCCAGCAGCTCGGCGATCCACCGGGCCTGCCGGGCCACCTCGCGCTGCGTCGCTTCAGGCACGGCCTGGCGCGCCCGGGCGAAGTTGGCCAGGGTCTTGTGCCGCTGCCCAAGCATGCATTGCCACTTGGCCAGGAATGCGGGGGTGCGTGCCTGCATTTGCATCGGGCCGAAATACAGCTCCTGGGCGGTGTAGGCCACGGGGCCGCCGGACCGCTCGGCGACGATGATCTCGTAGTCGAAGCGGTTTTCCCGCAGCAGTTGCTCGCAGACAATGCGGTAGCCGTTGTCCATCAGCCACTGGCGCAGTGGCCGCTCGCCACCATTGGGTTGCAGGATCAGCTGCTCCTGGCCGCTCAACCGCGCCTTGCCGCGCTCGAGAATGTCACGGATCGTCTCGCCGCCCATGCCACAGATGCTGATCGCGGTGATCCCGTCTTGCGGTTCGATGGCCTCCAGGCCACTGGCCAGGCGCACGGTGATCCACGCTTGCAGCTCATTCTCGCGTACGGTGCGCTCAGCCGCCGTGAATGGCTTCAATGCCACTTCGCCGGCCACTGCCGATGCAATGGCGCCACGGCGCACCAAGGCCACTGGCAAATAGCCATGATCCGAGCCGATATCGGCCAGCCTCGCGCCTGCCGGCACCTGCGCCGCCACGCATTCCAGGCGCATGGACAATGTTTCTGCGTTCAACCAAAGCCCCTTTTCACCCTGAAGCCCTGGCCACCTGGCCAGTTCGCTGAAAGTCCATCAATGCTTCGCTCAAGGGGAAACGATCGGCTCGTCGCTCGGCTCGGCGGCCAGTTTCAAGCGGTCGGCCTTGCTGATGTACTGGGGCTTGCTCTTCGGTGCCAGCTTGGCACTGGCCTTCTTGGCATGGGCCTGCAACAGCTGCTTGATCTTCTTGCGGCGATTCATGTGTCTACTCGGAATGCAAAGGCTCGAATCATAGCAGTTCCGTGTTGAAACCCGCTTGCTGGTGATCTGGAAGCCAGGTCAGGCGCCAACCTGCACGCGGCCTTCGTCAGCCTCGTTCCTGGTTGGCGCCGTTCATCTCCTTACTCTGTCACGGAATCAATCGCTCTTTGCGCAGTTTGTCGAACACTTCGAAAAACGCCTGGTCGCTGGCCTGAAAAGCGGTAAAGCCCAGGCTCCGGCTCTTGGACATGTCAGTCACCACCTCGATCGGACGCCCGAGGTCGGCATCGGTGTGCCATGGCGAGACCAGGCGAGTGATATCCGCCTCCTTGAGCCCATGCTGCTCGACGATCTGGCTCCAGGCTGCCTGGTCATCGGCCATCTGCGTTTCAAGAGGCGATGGCGTCGACGGGAAGTCCGCGGGGGTCAGGCCGAAATACCCGGCGATCTGGCCCCACATCCATTTCCAGCGGAATACGTCGCCATTGGTGATGTTGAACGCCTGGTTGGCGGCGGCGGGCGTCGTGGCCGCCCACAGTTGCTGCTTGGCCAGTTGCCGCGCGTCGGTCATGTCGGTGAGGCTGTCCCATTGCACGCGCGAGCCTGGAAACACGAACGGGCGCCCGGTGTGCTTGCAGATCGAGGCGTAGACGGCGAGGGTGGTCGCCATGTTCATCGCGTTGCCGACCGCGACGCCGGTGACGGTATGCGGGCGATGCACGCTCCAGGTAAAGCCATCCTTCTCAGCGGCGGCGAACACTTCGTCTTCCTGGGCGTAGTAGAAGTTCTCGACGTCCAGGCGGCCCTGGTCTTCGCGGAACGGGGTCTGCGGGAGACTGCCCTTGCCGTAGGCTTCGAACGGGCCGAGGTAATGCTTCAGGCCGGTGACCAGAGCCACGTGCTGGACGCTGCCGGCTGGACGCAGGGCATCCAGGACATTGCGTACCATGGCGGCGTTGACCCGGATGTTCTCGGCTTCGGTGGCCTGTCGCGACCAGGTGGTGATGAACACATGGGTGGGTTTCAAGTCTGCCAGGGCCTGCTGCAACGAGGCAGGGTCCTGCAGGTCCGCGGCCACCGGAACGACGCCGGGAATCTGCGAGGGATGGCGCGAGAGCGCCGCGACCTGCCATTGGTTGTCGAGCAGTAGCTGTGTGGTGGCGCTGCCGACGATGCCGCTGGCGCCCACTATCAATGCTGAAGGGGTCATGGATGTTCTCCTGGGATGTAGTGTTTAGGCCCGATGAGGCAGTGGAGGTTCAAGGGGAGTGGATGTCGCCCTCCCAACGACGTGGCAGTCACTGACTGGCCACTTGAAGCGTGTGTGGTACGCGTCCCGAGGGCGTGAGGCACGCCCCCAGCACCTGAAGCAAGGCCCGCACTTTCGGCAGGCTCTGTCGGCTCTTCAACCAGACCAGGTTCAGCGGCAAGCTGTCCATCGCGAGCTGTGGCAGCACCTCGACGAGCTCGCCGGTCTCCAGGTACCGGTTGACCAGCCAGGTGGGCAGCTGGGTGATGCCCGCGCCAGCGACAGCGGCCATGAGCTGGCTTTCACCATCGCCGATGGCAATGCGGCCCTGCATCAGGCGGCGGTCGACATGGCCGGGCTGGCTGGAAAAATACCAAGGGGTGACGGCACCGTCCTCGTGGCCATAGAGAATGCAGTCATGGTCATCGAGCTCGTCGGCGGATGCAGGAATCCCTCGACTTTCCAGGTATGCAGGGGCGGCACAGAACACCAAACGTTGCGCACCCAGGTAACGGTGGTCGAGCAGGGCGGGCCAGGCGTCGGGGGCACCGATGCGCACGACAATGTCGATACCCTGCTCGACAGGGTCGACAAAGCGGTCGGAAAAGGTGATGTGCGGCAGCAATTGCGGGTAGTCGCGCAAGACATCCAGCAGCAGCGGCAATACATGGATGCGCCCGTAGGAGGCTGGCAGGTCGAGGCGCACGCGCCCGCGAGGCTCGGCGTCCTGGTCGCGCAGGGTCTGCTCGGCCTCTTCGAGGCAGCCGAGCACCTCGGAGCAGGTGCGGTAGTACTGCGCGCCGGCATCTGTCAGCGAAAGGCGCCGGGTCGTGCGGTTGAACAGGCGCAGTTCCAGCCGTTGTTCAAGACGGGCGATGCCTTTGCTGACGGCGGAGTTGGTGAGGTCAAGGCGCCGGGCAGCGGCGGAAAAGCTGCCAAGGTTGGCCACGCAGACGAATACGTGAATGCCCCTGAGCGTTTCGGAAGAAATCATGGCGTCTCGCATTGGTGATATTAATTCACATCACCTCGTATAAAATTGCACAAATCGTGCCTCTAGTTCTCGAATAAGCTACGTCAAATGCCACTCGGGTTCAACAACGCCGTGTTGGTGCCAATTGACTCCTGCCTGTTGAGGCCGCCCCGATGACCGATCTGTTTGCTCCCTATGACCTTGCCGGACTTACCCTGAACAACCGCTTCGTGATGGCGCCGATGACCCGTTCACGCGCGCCGCAGGACATCGCCACCGAGCAGATCGCGCTGCACTACACCCAGCGCGGCACGGCTGGCCTGATCGTGTCCGAAGGCACGCCCATTTCCCGTGAAGGGCAAGGCTATCTGTTCAACCCCGGTATCTACACACCCGAGCAGATCAAGGGCTGGAAGCTGGTCACCGATTCGGTGCGCAGCGTAGGCGGGCGCATGTTCGCCCAGCTGTGGCATGTGGGTCGTGTGTCGCACACCTCGATCCAGCTCGGCGGCCAGGCGCCGGTGAGCTCGACCAGCAAGTCCGCCAAGGGCGCGACCGCCTTTGGCTACAACGAAGACGGCGAGCCGGGCTTCGTTGCCACCTCGGTACCCCGTGCGCTGAGCACCGACGAGGTGGGCCGGGTGGTCGAGGACTTTGCCCAGGCTGCGGAAAATGCCATTGCGGCGGGCTTCGACGGCGTGGAGATCCATGGTGCCAACGGCTACCTGATCGAGCAGTTCCTCAACCCGCTCGTCAACGACCGCACCGATCGTTATTCGGCGCAAAACCTTGAAGACCGCCTGCGCTTCGTGTTCGAGGTGGTCGATGCCGTGTGCGCGCGCATCGGCGCCAATCGTGTCGGTATCCGCGTTTCGCCGTATGGCCAGCTGTTCGACATGCCGATCTACCCCGAGATCGACGAGACCTACTCGGCCCTCTGCGCCGGCATGGGCCAGCGCGGTATCGCCTATGTCCACGTCATGGACCAGACTCATTTCTTCTTCGCCAGCGCAGGCGCCGTGAAGCAGGAACAGGCACTGCGTGAACTGCTGCAGCATTGCAAGGCGCAGTTGAAGAGCACCGCGCTGATCCTGGCCGGTGACATGACGCTCGAGCGTGCGCAGGACCTGGTGGATGCCGGCCTCATCGACCTGTCTGGCTTCGGGCAGCCGTTCATTGCCAACCCTGACCTGGTGTCGCGGTTGAAGCACGGCTGGCCGCTGACGACCCCGGACCGGGATACGTACTACGGTGGTGACGGGAAGGGGTATGTGGATTATTCGCCGTATGAGGCGGTTTGACGGGTATGCCTGAAGCTCTACAGGTCCCTTGAGATCAAGCGCCGCCCGGGCGGTGCATCGCGGGACAAGCCCGCTCCCACAGGTACGGCGCTGAACCCTGGCCTGCACGGTGCCTGTTCAAGCCAGGCCTCCTGTCTCCGTTGTCACACAAGTGAAATATTCCCCGGGTAACTTCCGGCATTACAAAAAAATTGCAGTTTGAAGACAAAACGATTGCAGCCCCATCCGCCGCACCGGCCATGGGGCCTACACAAGGAGGTGAGCGTGGAATCGTGTACCAATGTGCTCCGTCACCAGATGCAAAGCGCAGAGCCTGTGCTGATGCGCCTGGACATCGAAATGCAGGGGATCGACTTCGACCCGTTGATACCCGCCAGCGTGGAGGTTGCCATCGCCACGGTGTACCGGGTGACCGAGTCGCTGCTGGGACCGTTTCGAGGCAACCCGATTCTCGGCCCGTTGGCCGATGAGCTAAGGACGCAGTACCTCGAGGGCATCCGTGCCCGGGTCAAGGAGGCCAGGCACCTGGCCTGACCTGCTCGGGACCCGATGCTCAGTTGTCCTTGCCGCGCCCGGGCAGCACGCTGCTGATCAGCTGCTTGGCGGTCTGCTTGAGAATGCCGGCCTGGTCGGGATCGCCCTGCAGCAGGGTCGAGGCGAATTTCTTCGCCTGTTCCAGCTTGATATGCGGCGGCAACGGCGCGACGTTGGGGTCGGTGCGAAACTCGATCAGCACCGGCACATCGCTGGCCAGCGCCTTTTCCCACGCCGCCGCGACTTCATCCTCGCGCTCCACATAGATGCCCTTGAGCCCGATGGAAATCGCGAACAGGTGATAGGGCACGTCGGGAATGTCTTGCGACGCGGAGTACTTGGGATCGCCTTCCATGATGCGTTGCTCCCAGGTCACCTGGTTGAGGTCCTGGTTGTTGAACACCGCGCAGATCCACTTGCCGTTGCCCCATTGCTGCCAGTACTTGGCGACGGTGATGAGTTCGGCGAGGTTGTTCATCTGCATGGCGCCATCGCCTACCAGGGCGACCACCTGGCGCTCGGGGTGAGCGAACTTGGCCGCAATCGCGTAGGGCACTGCCGCGCCCATGCTGGCTAGGCCTCCCGACAGCGAGCACATCATGCCTTCGCGGATCTTCAGGTCGCGGGCAAACCAGTTGGCGCAGGACCCCGAGTCGCTGGTGATGATCGATGCATCGGGCAGGCGCGGTGAAAGCTCGTGCACCACGCGCTGGGGATTGATCGGATCGGCCGAGGTGAGGGCGCGCCGGTCCAGCTTGCTGTCCCAGGCGGCGCGCCAGCGCTCGACCTTGTCACGCCACTTGCGATCGGTCTTGTGCTCGATCAGCGGCAGCAGCGCGGCGAGGGTATCGGCGGCATCGCCGACCAGGTTGACCTCCATGGGGTAGCGCAGGCTGAGCATGTCGGGGGCAAGGTCGATCTGCACGCCGCGTGCATGGCCTTCCTTGGGCAGGAATTCGGAATAGGGGAACCCTGAGCCGATCATCAGCAGCGTGTCGCACTCGTTCATCAGCTCATAGCTGGGCTCGGTGCCCAGCAGGCCGATGCTGCCAGTGACCCACGGCAAGTCATCGGGCAGTACGGCCTTGCCGAGCAAGGCCTTGGCCACGCCCGCGCCAAGCTTGTCGGCGACCGCGCGGACCTGCTCGCTGGCCTGCAGGGCACCCGCGCCTACCAAGATCGCGACTTTCTTGCCTTCGTTCAGCACTTGGGCTGCGCGTTGCAGGTCTGCATCGTAGGGGACGACCTTGGGACGACTGAAACCGACCCCGGAGTGCACCGT
>JAQZAY010000178.1 GCA_029239415.1 Pseudomonas sp.
GGAAACCCTGAGCGAATGGCTGGGGGTGCTGGTCGCCCACTTCTCGCGCAATCCGCGCTTTCTTGACGAGGCACCAGCGGTACAAGCCTCGGCCACAGGAGACGAGCACGGCCTGCAGTGGCTTGAACACCTTGCCTGGCTGCACCCCTTCAACCGCACCGCGCATCCATCGCTGCTGCAGCAAGCCGATATCTGCCTGCCGGAGCAGATCGACCGCAGCCTGCTGGCCTTCGCCGACAGGATCGCGCTGAATCTGGACGGCCAGCGGTTGAGCTACAGGCAACTGCACGCCTTGGCCGCAGGCATCCAGCGCGCCTTGCTGCCCTTGCTGCCCTTGCTGCCGACGCAAGGCAAGCAGGCCGCGGTCGTGGCGCTATGCCTGGACAAGTCGCCGGCGCTTTACGCGGGCTTGCTGGCGGTCCTCGGCTGCGGTGCGATCTACCTGCCCCTGGACCCGGGCACCCCGCTCGAACGACGTCACCGCGTGCTCAAGGACGCGGGGGCCTGTCTGTTGCTGCACGATGGCCAGTCATTCGAGGGCATCCCTGGGCTGGACCTGCGGTCAATCAGCGCCGTTCCCGACCAGCCTCCGCCTGCGCTGGTCCAGCATCAGGTGTCGCCGCAGGCGCCTGCCGTGGCCATCTACACCTCTGGTACAACCGGCATGCCCAAGGGTGTGCTGCTCAGCCAGCACAACCTGGCGCATTTCAGCGCATGGTATGCCGAGCACGTGTCACTCGACCGCCATAGCCGGGTGCTGCAGTTCTCGACCATCGGTTTCGATGCCTCGTTGCTCGATATCCTGCCGACGTTCAGCCACGGCGCCGAGCTGGTGATTCCAAGCCATGACCAGCGTCGCGACCCGCACCAGCTGGTGGCGCTGCTGCACCGCCAGGAAGTCAGCCATGCCTTCCTGCCACCGGCGCTGCTGAGCGTGCTGCCGCCTGAGCAGCACCTGGGCCTGCGCCACCTGATCACCGGTGGAGATGTCTGCGAGCCTCAGGTCATCGCCCGCCTGGCGGGACAGTGCCGCTTGCACAACATCTATGGCCCGACCGAAACCACGGTACTGGCCACCACCCGCGTGTTCGCGGCCACTGACAACAACCGCAACCTCGGAAAGCCGATCGCCAACACTCGGGTGCTGTTGCTCGACCCTCAGCTGCAACCGGTCCTCGAGCAGACGCCTGCAGAGCTGTACATCGCAGGTCCCGGCGTCGCCCTGGGCTACCTGAACAACCCCTTGCTGAGTGCCGAGCGCTTCGTGCAGCTGGCCCTGACCGATGGCCAGCGATTGCGCGCCTATCGCACGGGCGATATCGCCCAGTGGACCTCGGCGGGGCTGGTGCTCTGTGGCCGGCTGGACAATCAGGTGAAGATCCGTGGGTTCAGAGTCGAGCCCGAGGAGATCGAGCACTGCCTGCGCGCCAGCCAGCTGTTCGCACAGGCTGCGGTGGTCATCGACGAGCAGCGTCGAGTGCTGGCCTTCGTCGTCCGGCCGCAGCGCGATGACGCGCTGCAAGCCCTGCGCCTGCATGCCGGGGAACAGCTGCCCGACTACATGCGCCCTGTCCATTACCAAGTGCTGGAACACATGCCCTGCACCGCCAACGGCAAGGTCGACCGTCAGGCACTGCTGTCGCGGCAACCCGCGCCACTGACCGCTGCGTGGCCCACCTCGATGTGCGTGCCGCCGGTGGGGGTCACCGAGACGCGCCTGTGCTCCTTGTGGGCCCGGTTACTGGAGCTGTCGCCAGCGGACATCTCGACCGACGACAGCTTTTTCAACCTGGGTGGGCATTCGATCCTCTTGTCGCGCCTGCTGCTCGAGGTGCGCGAGCAGTTCGGTCGCAGCGTGGCGATCAATCGTTTCATCGAGCAGCCGACCGTGCGGCGACTGGCAACGCTGCTCGAAGGCGATGGCCAGGTACTCGACACACCCCTGGCCAGGCTGGAACAGGATGCCAACCGGGACCTGCAGCTCAGCGTGCAGCCCCTGGATCGCCTGGGCGACGTGCACAAGGTGATCGTCACCGGGGCCAATAGCTTTCTCGGCGTGCACCTGGTCGAATCGCTGCTGGCCTGGGGCGCCAGCGAAGTCGCCTGCCTGGTGCGGCGCAGTGGCGGGCAGACAGCGCAGCAGCGCTTCGCCCAGGCCGTGGCGGACAACTGCCTGGAGATCGACTGGCGCCGGGTCAGGGTCTACGAGGCTGACCTGCGCCAGCCAGGACTGGGCCTTTCGGCCGAGGACTATGACTACCTGGATGGCGAATACGGCGCGTTGCTGCACAACGCCGCACAAGTCAATCACGTGCTCGACTACCAGGCACTGGCGGCCGACAACATCGAGCCCTTGTTCGAGTGCCTGCGCCTGTGCGAAGGCCGGCGCAAGAAGATCTTCAACTTCGTCTCGACGCTGTCGGCCTGCAGCGCGGTGGACCAGGACGGCCGGGTGCTGGAGCAGGACGCGGCCTCGACCCCGCCGCTGTATATCCGCAACGGCTACAACCTTGGCAAATGGGTCGCCGAGCGCATCCTTGGACGCGCCCGCGCCGAGGGGGTGTGGGTCAATCTGTTCCGTCCCGGCAACATCACCTTCGACAGCCGCAACGGGGTCTGCCAGCCGCAGCGCAATCGCCTGATGCTGATGCTCAAGGGTTCGCTGCAGCTCGGGCAGGTGCCGGACCTGGACATCGAGTTCGACCTGATGCCGGTGGATTTCCTCGCCCGTTTCATCAGCTTCCATGCCAGCCGCCACCAGGCCGGGCAATGCATCTTCAACCTGCACAACCCCCAGCCCCTGCACTGGCGTGACTACCTGGCGGCGTTTCGCGAGCAAGGCCATGGCTTCGAGCTGGTCAGCGTCGAGCGATGGCAACGCGAGTTGGCCAGGGTCGACCGGGACAACGCGCTGTTCGAGGTGCTGGGCTTCTACCTCGACGGCTTCGAGGAAGACATCGGCGACATCAGCCATATCGAGCATGGCAACGCCCATGCCGGCGTCCTGCGCATGGGCGTCCACTACCCGGCCAAGACGCCTGCCCTGCTGCAGCGGGGCTGCCGGTACCTCAGCGACATCGGTTTCATCTGATCACTCTTTCATCCACAAGGAGCAACACATCATGCAAGCACTCAAGCCCGATACCCTGATCCGCAACCCGCAAGGCTGCGAGGTCATCTCCCGCGTCGAGATCGCGGCCCCGGCCGCCAGCGTGTGGAACATCGTCGGCAATTTCGCCGGCTTCCCGGTGTTCATCCCGGCCCTGGCCCACATCGAGATGACCGGCAGCGGCGTGCGCTCGGTGCGCAAGAAGCTGTTCAAGGATGGCAACGTAGTCATCGAACAGCTCAACAGCCGCGACGAGGCGGCCATGAGCATGACCTGGAGCCTGATCCACACCAGCTTGAACATCGGCAACCTGTGGGCCGCCATGCAGGTCGAGGCGCTCGAGGACGGACGCAGCCGCGCGACCTGGACCATCCAGGCCGAGCCCCGGGAAGGTGGCGCGCAAGCGCTGCCGGAGTTCCAGGCGTTTCTCCAGGGGTTCGCCGATGAGGCCATGGGCAATGTGCGGGCTCTGCTGAGCTGATAGCGAAGCCTGCAAGCCCGCTTCAATCGGGCGGGCTTGCAGGCCAGTGCTGCGCCTATTGCAAATTATCCCGGGCCCGCCAACAATGAGAGCAATTATCATTAATATCTACTGACCACAGCGCACCGTCATGCCTCATCAAGACTTCGTGCACACGCTCTACAGTCACCATCATGGCTGGCTGCACAGCTGGCTGCGCAGCCAGCTGGGCAATGCGGCCGACGCCGCGGACCTGGCCCAGGACACTTTCGTGCGCCTGCTGCAGCGCCGTGAACAGCTGCACCTCAATACTCCCCGGGCTTTCCTGCGTACCGTCGCCCGCGGCCTGGTCATCGACCACTGGCGCCGCGAAGAGCTTCACCGGGCCTATCTCGAGGCACTGGCGCATCTGCCGCAGGCCCAAGCTCCCTCTGCCGAAACCCGCGAACTGCTGCTCGAGCTGCTCGAACGCATCGCGCACATGCTCGAGGGACTCAAGCCCAAGGTGCGCCGGGCGTTCCTGCTGGCCCAATGCGAAGGTCTGTCGCACAAGGCGATCGCCGAGCAGATGGGCATTTCCCTGCGCTCCGTCGAGCGTTACATCGCCGACGCGCTGTATCACTGCTACCTGCTGCGCTACGAGAGCGAGTGCTGAGCCAATGAGCGCTGTCTCGCCTGCGCCAAAGGTGGTCAAGCAGGCCATCCACTGGATGCTCAAGCTACGTGAAAGCGGCTACAGCCCAAGGCTTGCGCAACAATGCGAACAGTGGCGCAGTGCCGACCACGACCATGAACTGGCCTGGCAACGGGTACTGAGCCTGCATCAGGAGCTCGACCTGGGCGCCGTCCCGGGCGCGAGCGTCGCGCTGCAAACGCTTGAAACCAGCCAGCAGCGCCTGCACCGACGCCAGGCCTTGAAGCTTCTCGGCAGCGTTGCACTGGTGGGCTCGGCCGCCTGGCTTGGCAAGGACCTCGATGCGGTTCGTGCCTGGACCTCGGACTATGCCACTGTCACGGGCGAGCGCCGCAGTCTCCACCTTCCAGACGGATCGTTGCTGCAGCTCAATACGGCCACTGCGGTCGACCTTGCATTCGATACACGGCAGCGGCTGATCCGGCTCAGGCAGGGCGAGATGATGCTGACTTGCGCCGGGTCGCAGGGTGACGGCCGGCCACTGCTGGTGCAGACGCATGACGCATTTCTGGAAGGCTTCGATGGGCGTTTCGTGGTGCGCCAGGACAGCGATTGCACGCAGGTCAGCGTCAGCCAGGGCAAGGTCGCGGTCCATCGTGCCGGGAATGAGGGTCTGCAATGGATCAGTGGCGGGCAGGCCTACCGCCTGGATGCTACCGGCATGCACCGCAATGGTCAGGCGGCCATGGATGCCACCGCCTGGACCGAAGGGCTGATCGTCACGCGGGACATGCGCCTGGATGCGTTCCTGGCGGAGGTGG
The DNA here is from genome assembly GCA_029239415.1 of Pseudomonas sp. Next base: position 5,025 of record JAQZAY010000178.1, read on the forward strand.
GTCGGTATCGCCCCGGGTTGCTGGGTTGTAGCGACGACATCGCCGACCTGCGGCTCTCCGGGGTGTTCCGCCTGGAGGATACCGAAAAGCTGCTGCAGTTGCTGCCACAGACACTGCCGGTCAAGGTCACCTATCGCACTCGCTGGTGGGTACGTCTGGAGCGGCTGGCATAGGCCGCCAGGCATTTTGGCGGGTTTGGCATGCGAGTACGGCTTGGACAGTAAGCGATTTTCCTGCCCTACCGACTCGACGGACATGTCCATGCATACGGATCCAGCCTTGGTGACCCGCTACAACACGATCGATTTCAGCCCTGCCTTACATTCATCCCGCCTGGGCAGAGCGGTGCGTGCCGCCATCCTAGGAACGGCGCTCGGCATGGGCACGCTGCCGATATGGGCCCATGCGGCGCAGCCGGCCGAAACCGCCCGGCAGTATGCAATTCCCGGGGGGAGCCTGGATGACGTGCTCAACCAGTTCGCACGCCAGGCAGGCATCACCTTGTCGAGTACGCCGCAGCTTACCAATGGCTTCCAATCCCCTGGGCTCAAGGGTACCTACGCGCCCCACCAGGCCTTGCGCCGGTTGCTCGAAGGCAGCAGTCTTGAAGCTGTCAGCCAGGACGGCAACAGCTACATCCTGCGCCCGCTGCCCGAAGACGCTGCGCTGTCGTTGCCGAGCACCGATGTGCGTGGCTTCAGCCTTGGCAACGCGCTGGGCAGCATGGACGGCTACAACGCCACCCATAGCCAGGTCGCGACCAAGACCAGTACGCCGCTGGTCGAGACCTCGCAATCGGTCTCGGTGGTCACTCGCCAGCAAATCGAGGATCAAGGCTCGCAGACCGTCGCCCAGGCCATGCGCTACACCCCAGGCGTGCTGACCAACCCGTATGGCGCCACGCACCGCTACGACTACGTGGCCATGCGCGGTTTCAACGACGGCTCCGTGGACAACATCTACCTGGACGGCCTGAAGTCCATGGGTGACAACGGCACCTACAGCACGATGCAGGTCGATCCATACTTCCTGGAGCGTATCGACGTGCTCAAGGGGCCGTCCTCGGTACTGTATGGTCGTAGCTCGCCAGGTGGACTGGTGGCGTTGACGACCAAGAAGCCGCTGTACGACCCGTTTCACCAGGTTCAGGCCACTGTCGGCACCCAGGGTCAGCGTGGCATGGGTTTCGACTTCAGTGGCCCGCTGGATGAGGACAAGCGCATTGCCTATCGCCTTACCGGCCTGGCCGATTCTTCAGACACTCAGTTCGATCACAGCAAGGAAGAGCGCTACGCCATCGCCCCAGCGATCAGCATCGATTTCAGCGAAGACACTTCGCTGACCCTGCAGGCCTATCTGCAACACGATCCCAATGGCGGCTACCACGGCGGCAACCCCGCTGACGGGGCACTGCACAAGCGCAACGGGCAGCGACTGTCGGACCACTTCTTCGAAGGGGAGCCGGATATCGACAACTATGAGCGCACCCAGCAGTCGTTGAGCTACCAGTTCGAGCATCGTTTCAACGACGTCCTTACTGCGCGTCAGAACTTCCGCTACCAGGACTCGGGCGTGTCCATGGACCAGGTGTACTCCGCCGGTTGGGCCGATGCCGACAGCAATGTCTTGAACCGTGCCTATACCGGCGGCGACGAGCGCCTTCACTCGTTCATCATCGATAACATGCTGCAGGCCGAATTCTTCACCGGCGCTGCCAAGCACACCCTGCTGCTGGGCGCCGACTACCAACGGCGCAAGACGGACGTTACCTGGCGCTACGGCAGTGTCGATGCGCTGGATGCCGCCAACCCGCAGTATGGCAACGGCAACCTGCGGGGGTTGGGGAAAAACAACTACCTGCGACGTCTCCAGCAGACGGGTGTCTACCTGCAGGACCTGGTCGAACTGGACCAGTGGCGTTTCTCGCTGGGCCTTCGACAGGACTGGGTCAAGGTTTCCGAGGAGAACAGGGACAGCGACACGCGCGTCAGCGACGACCGTACCAAGCTGACTGGGCGCGCCGGGGTGCTGTACCTGTTCGAGAATGGTATCGCACCGTATGTCAGCTATTCGGAGTCCTTCAACCCCAATACCGTTTCCGACCAGAGCGGGCGTCCGCTGGCACCGACCGAGGGCACCCAGTGGGAAGCCGGTATCAAATACCAGCCGACGGGTACCGAGAACCTCTTCACGGCGTCCGTGTTTCGCATCGAGCAGGAAAACCTGGCATCCAAGCAGCCTGATGAAGACTTCTACCGCCCGGTCGGCCAGGTACGCTCTCAAGGACTGGAGCTGGAGGCGCATGTCCAGGTCAACGACAACCTGAAAGTGCTGGGTGGCTACACCTTCACCGACATCGAATATTCCAAGTCCATGCCGAGCCTGGTGTCCGCGAGCGACAACCAGGGCCATTCGCCCACCCAGGCGCCCAAGCAGATGTTCTCGCTGTGGGCCGACTACAACTTCAACCAGGGAGTACTGGACGGACTGCGCCTGGGGGGCGGGGTACGTTATGTGGGGTATAGCTGGGTCGATACCGAGAACAGCATGAAGGTGCCCTCCTATACCTTGTTCGACGCTTCCCTG
>JAQZAY010000179.1 GCA_029239415.1 Pseudomonas sp.
CTGCAAATAGACCATCTGCTGATCAAGGGCCTCGTAGGCCAGCCGACGCTGCTCGGCCGACATCTCCAGACGCCGCACCAGCAGGCAACTGGCTTGCAGTGACTGCGCCATGCGCTGGGTCGCCTGGTGCAGCGCTTCGAACTCGCCATGCTCATGGAACGCACGCACCAACTGGTCGAGCCGGGCAGCGGCGCTGTCGCGCAGCACCCCGTATTCGGCGAAATCCAGGACCGTGTGGTCGCGCACCTTGTCCTTGGTGCTCTGCAGGTTCAGCGAGCGCACCAACCTCAGGTCGTGAATGGTCATCCTTAGCCCCCCGGCTCGTCATCTGACTCGAACGTTAGCAAGGGGAAAAAGACCACCACAACTGACAGAAGTGTCAGGTTGTCTTGTCAGTCGGGTTGGTGCAGGGCGCGCAAGGTCATGCCTCCGGCCAATGCCCATGCCCCCTCCAGCTCGGCCAGGCTGGCCGTGGAAAAGCCTACGGGCTGCTGCACATGGCCCTGTTCGAGCAGGCTGACCAGCTCACCCACCAACGGCTGGTGGCTGACCAGCAGCACGTGCTCCAGGGCCAGTGCATCGAGCTGGTCCAGCACCTCGCGTGGATCGCCGTCAGGCGTCAGCCAGGCGCCAGTGCGAACCGAGACGGAGGTGGCCAAGGCCTGGTGAACCAGCGCGGCCGTCTGTTGAGCGCGCACGTAGGGGCTGGCGATGATCGCCTGCAACGGCTGGCCGGCCAGATGCGTGGCAGCCCGCACGGCCTGCGCCTGCCCGTGGGCGGTGAGCCGGCGCTCGGCATCGCGCGCAGCCTGTGGCTGGGCTTCGCCGTGACGCAGGATCCAGACCTTCACGGCTTGGGCCGGTGGCGGTTCGTCGAGGCGCCGGGCATGTGGGGCGCTTCACCCTCCGGCGCGCGCGGTGTCGGCCAGTCGGCGAACGGCCAAGGTTTGCTGTCGGTCTGGAACATGCCGAAGCGGCCGATCTGCGCCAGGTACTGACTCAGGCTGTCGCCCAGGTTCATCAAGCCGGCATTGGGCGCGCCATACACCAGGCGATAGATCAGCTGCGCCAGCACCAGGGCCGCCAGCAGCAGCTCGGCCAGTTGCCAGACGACGAGAAAGAGCAGCATCCACAGGACGCGCAGGAGGATCGATTCGTGCTGCTCGGGACGGGAAGATGGGTTCACGGGGGGCTCCAAAGATCAGTTGAAATCGCTGGTGGAGATGAAGTCGACATCGGTCTTGGGTTCGGCGCGCATCAACCACTCGATCACCTGGTCGAGGGTCCGCCCCTCGAAGAGGATCGCGTGCAGCCCGGCGACCAGCGGCATGTACACCTCGAGCGCCTCGGCCTTGGCCTTGAGCACCTTGAGCGTGTTGACGCCCTCGGCCACCTCGCCCAGTCGGCTGACGGCATCGTCCAGGCTCAACCCCTGCCCCAAGGCATGACCGACCTGGTAATTGCGGCTCTTTGGCGACGAACAGGTGACGATCAGGTCGCCCACCCCTGCCAGGCCCATGAACGTCATGGGGTTGGCGCCCTGGCTGACCGCGAAGCGCGTCATCTCGGCCAGTGCACGGGTGATGAGCATGCTCTTGGTGTTTTCGCCCATCCCCAAGGCCACGGCCATGCCGGCGATGATGGCGTACACGTTCTTCAGCGCACCGCCCAGTTCGACGCCATGCCGGTCGGCACTGGCATAGACACGGAAAGTACGCCCGTGCAACACCGCCTGGACGCGTTGGCAGAGGGCCTCGTCCTCGCTCGCCACGACCGTGGCGGTGAGGGCCTGTTCGGCGATCTCGCGCGCCAGGTTGGGGCCGGACAGCACGCCGATCCGCGCCTTGGGCGCGATCTCTTCGAGGATCTGGCTCATCAGCTTGAAGCTGTGCGCCTCGATGCCCTTGGTCAGACTGACCAGCATGCGTCCGTCGAGCAGGGCGGCGTGGGGCGCCAGCACGCTGCGCAGCGCGCTCGAGGGCAACGCGACGAACACCAGGTTGCAGGCCTGTAGCGTGTTCAGCAGGTCAGTGACCGGCTCGACGTCGTCGTGCAAGCGGATGCCCTTGAGATAGCGAGGATTCTCACGGTGAGTACGCATGGCCTCGGCTTGCACCGGGTCACGCATCCACTGCAGCACGTGCACCCCGTTTTCAGCCAGCAGGTTCGCCACGGCCGTGCCGAAACTTCCTCCCCCCAACACCGCTACAGCTTGCTGTCCAGTCATGTTCCATCCGTCAAAAGCGCTGTCGATAGGTGATGGGGGCATTATACGGAGCCTGCACGGCAGGGCCAGCGACAATCGCCGCTGGGCGGCGCTGGCAAAAGCGGCCACGTCGGTTAACATGCCCGCCCTCACACTGACCAAGATCACACCGTGCGCGCAGGCTTTCCTTCCCGATCCCTCCTGCTGGCCGCTGCCCTGTGCGGGCCGACGCTGGCCGATGACCTGTTCGTCGACGACCAGGCGCTGCCCGAGGTGCTGACCGCGACGCGGCTCAGACAGTCACCGGCCACGGTGCCCGGCAGCATGACCGTGCTCGACAGCGCACTGATCCACGCCAGTGGCGCCCGGGACATTCCCGAACTCATGCGACTGGTGCCAGGCATGATGATCGGCTATGGCGCCGGCAACCAGCCGACCGTCAACTACCACGGCAGCAACGTCAGCGATGCGCGTCGCATGCAGGTGCTGATCGATGGTCGCTCGGTGTATCGCGCCGGCTTGGCGACTGTGGACTGGAGCGACATTCCCGTCGCCCTCGAAGATATCGAACGCATCGAGGTCTTTCGCGGGCCGAACACGGTCAGCTACGGCGCCAATGCGTTGATGGCGGTGGTGAACATCCTCACCCTCCATCCTGCCGACAGCCATGGCACCCGAATGAAGGTGACCCGTGGCCAGAACGGGATCGCCGACTGGTATGCCAGTCAGGGGCTGGGCTGGGACGGCGGCGACGCACGGCTGTCGCTGTCGGGTGCGGCGGACGACGGCTTCGACCACGATGCGTCCGGCCATGACTACCGCGACAGCCGACGCCTGACCCGCTTCAACCTTAGCGCCAGCCAGGCCCTGGCACCTGGGCAGCGCCTCGACTGGCAGCTCGCGGCCAAGCATGGCAGCAATCAACGGCCCTACACCTACCAGGCCGTCTTTCCCAACGTCGCCGCTGCCGGCAAGGATGCGGACGTCGAGGCCGACGACTATGCGGGCTCGTTGCGCTGGAACATCGACTTCGACCCACGGCACAGCCTGCATGTACAAGCCTCCGCACAGCGCTTCGAGCGACGCCAGCTCTGGCGAGCCTGCGATGCCGCGCTGTCGTTCAGCCCGGAGCTGACTCGCCTCTGGCAGTTGGACCCCGGCTTCGCCGAGCAGGTCGCCCGTGGCATCGCCAACCCGCCCGACAGTTCCGACCCGGTACGCCAGGCGCTGCGCGATCAGGTCAAGGACCAGTGGGACCACCAGGGCGGCAGCCAGGTGGTCTGTGGCGATGTCGACCAGAGCACCCGCGAGTCGCGCTATGACCTGGAGCTGCAAGACACCCTGAGCCTCACCGACAGCCTGCGACTGCTCAGCGGGTTAGGCTACCGCTACGACCGTGCCGACTCGCAGACTTACTTCGACGGCAGCCTGGACGACCAGACCTGGCGGGCGTTCGGCCAACTGGAATGGCGCCTCGACGACCGCTGGATTCTCCAAGGAGGCGCCATGCTCGAGGACAGCCGCCTGTCCGGGGAGTCGTTCACACCCCGTGTGGCGCTCAATTACCTGATCAACCCGCGGCACGGCCTGCGTCTGGTATACGCCGAGGCGGTGCGCTCACCGGACATGTTCGAGAACAACGTCAACTGGAGCTACCGGGTCAACCACCTGACCCCTGCCGCGTTCGGCCAGCGACAGGCCGAGTACTTCGTCAAGACACGTGGGCCGGGCGACCTGGAGCAGGAGCGCATGCGCTCGCGCGAGATCGGCTACAACGGCTACTTCACCGCCCTGGACCTGAACGTCGACCTCAAGCTGTTCCATGACCAGATCACCGGCATGATCAGCGAACCCTTGCGCAACAACCAGTACATCGCCAGCAACGCCAACCGCGCGCGGTTCACCGGGAGCGAGGCGCAGCTCGACTGGCAGGCGACCCTCGAAGACCGGCTGCGGGTGACCTACGCCTACGTCGACGCCTGGGCCAGCAATCCTGCCGATCGCCAACTCACGGCACGCAACAGTGGTTCGGTCGCCTGGCTGCGCGAATGGGGTGACGGCTGGTCGAGCGGGCTGTTCTACCTCGGCGACGACGCGCTCAATGGCTACCGCTACGAACGCGCCGACCTGCGTCTGGCCAAGCGCCTGCAATGGCAGGGCACCCGCCTCGAACTGGCCGCACTCTGGCAACAACGGCTGGACGACGAGCCGACCACGCTCGTGCAGAACCGCTACGACAGTCGCCGGCGGTTGAGCTTCAGCGCGGAGCTGCAGTTCTGATGAAGCGCTGGGTGTGTGCAGCCCTGCTGACATGGGTCTGCCCGCTGGGCGCGCTATCGGCGCACGAGGTGCTGGTGGTAGGCGCCCGCGAGGAACCCAGCATGCGGGCGTTCACCGATGCCCTGCAAGCGCGTCGCCCGGCCGACCACGTGCGCTTCGAAACCGTGACGCAGCTGCCCCGCCCCGCCCGGCTCATGCCAGAGACGCGCTTGATCCTGCTCGATGCCGACGCCCTCGACTGGCGGCTGGGCGAAAGCGCCGGCCCATCGGCCCTCGCCCTGCGCGTCAGCCGTGTCCAGGCGCAACGCCGCCTGGGCTCGACGCGGCCAGGGTTTCTCAGCCTGCTGTGGAGCGATCCACCGCTGGACCGGCAACTGCGTCTGGTGCGCTATCTGCTGCCGACGGCACGCCGGATCGGCGTGCTGCACGGCGACGATAGCGGCTTTCTGCTGGCTGAACTCAACCGCGCCGCCGCACCGCTCGACCTGGAAATCGTGGCCCAGCCTTGGCCACAGCCGACCGACAATCGCCCGCTGCAGCAGGTCTTGGCCAGCAGTGACGTCCTGCTCGGTCTGGACGATCCCGATGTCTACAATTCCAAGACCGCGAAGAACGTGCTGCTGAGCAGCTATGGCCGGCAATTGGCGCTCATCGGACCCAGTGCCGGCTTCGTGCGGGCCGGCGCACTGGCCACCACCTACAGCGACCAGCAGGACTGGCTGAGCGAGCTCGACTTCTTGCTGGACCAGCCACCAACGACCTGGCCACGCAGCCATTACCCCGCCCACTTCGGTGTGCTGGGCAATCAACAGGTGGCCCGGGCGCTTGGCCTGAGCCCCATCGACACGACGGCTGCCGAGCTGGCCCTGGCAGAAGAAGGCACGCCTCCATGAGCCTACGCCTGAATTGGAACATCCAGACGCGCACGCAGATCATCAGCCTGGGACCGGCCCTGCTGCTGACCTTGCTGCTGATCGGCTTCTTCACCTTCGTGCGCATTCAGGACTTGCGTCAAGAGCTCAATCACACCGGACAGCTGATCGCCAGCCAACTGGCGCCGGCGTCGGAATACGGGGTGATCTCCGGCAACAGCCAGGTGCTCGACAGCCTGATGCGCGCGACCCTGAGCATCCCGCATGTGCGCTTTCTCGAAGTGCAGGACAGCCGCAACCACATCCTGACCTATGTCGAACAGCCCGGTGAGGGCAACCAGCGGCCGCAACGCGTCGAAGTCTTCCAGGCGCCGATCCGCCTACAGCGCATCGCCCTGGACAACGATTTCCTGGGCCAGGGCAAATCCCCCCCGCCCCAGGTGGGTGACGACTACCTGGGCCGTGTGATCGTCGGCATGTCGGACGATGCGTTCAACGAGCGCCAGCAGGAAATCGTCATCAAGGCGATCATCCTGGCGCTGTGTGCACTGGCATTCACCTTCGTGCTCGCCCGGCGCCTGGCGCGTAGCCTGGCCCAACCGATCAGCGACATGGCGCAGACCGTCAAGGCGCTTCAACAAGGCGACTTCGACACGCCCCTGCCCGTGCTGGACGACACCGAGCTGGGCCGCCTGGCGCGCCACATCAACAGCCTGGCCAGCGCCCTGGACCATGCCAGCCGCGAACAGCAGCAAGCGATCGCCCAATTGGTCCAGGCGCGTGAGGAAGCCGAACAGGCCAACCGCGCCAAGTCCGACTTCCTGGCCATGATGAGCCACGAGCTGCGCACACCGATGAACGGCGTGCTGGGCATGCTGCAATTGCTGCAGACCACGTCCCTGACCCGCGAACAGGCCGAATACACCACGGTCGCCAGTGAATCGACCGGCCACCTGCTCAAGGTCATCAACGATATTCTTGATTTTTCTCGGCTGGAGCGCACGGGCGTGGCGCTGGAGTCGGTCGAGTTCGCACCAGGCGAACTGGTCACCCGTTGCGTGCACGCCTTCCAGCACCTGGCGCGTGCCCGCGACCTGCACCTGGAGACGCATCTGGCCGACGGGGTAGACGCACTACGGGTCGTTGGCGACCCGACCCGTATCCGGCAGATCCTGCTGAACCTGATCGGCAATGCGCTTAAATTCACCGAGCAAGGTCGAGTCACCGTCGACGTGCGGTGCCAGCCGCTCACGGCCCGCACCGTCGAGCTGACCTGCACGGTACGCGACACGGGTATCGGCATCGACCCTTCACGCCTGGAGGCGATGTTCGTGGCCTTCCAGCAGGCGGACAGTTCGATTTCCCGGCGTTATGGAGGGACCGGCCTGGGCCTGTCGATCGCCCGTACGCTCGCCGAATGCATGGGCGGCCAGCTGCAGGCGCAGAGCCGTGAGCACCAGGGGTCGACGTTCATGCTGACGTTGCCCCTGCGCCTGGCCCCCGTCGACGCCGCCTTCGGCGAGCCTGCCGAAGGCGAAACCGCACTGGCGCAGGACCGCGAGGTGCTGGTGGTCGAGGACAATGCCGTGAACCAGACCGTGACGCTCGCCATGCTGCACAGCCTGGGCTACCGCACCCAGATCGCCAGCGATGGGCAGCAGGCGATCGACGCCGTCACGCAGCAGCGCTTCGACGCGATCCTGATGGATTGTCGCTTGCCCGGCATCGATGGCTTCGCTGCGACACGGCGCATCCGACACTTGCCCCATGGTCAGCAGGTACCGATCATCGCGCTGACGGCCAGCGCCTTGCAGGGCGATCGCCAGCGCTGCCTGGATGCAGGCATGGACGACTACCTGGGCAAACCCTTCCAGCGCAGTGATTTGCGACGTGTGCTCGATCGCTGGACGCCCGCCGGGACTGCCGCGACTGGCGATAAATGCTAAAGTGCGGCAGTCTTAAAGACTGGACAGGATGCACGTCGCGCCTGAAAATACGTCTTTTCAGTGCACACTTGTACTGGATCACCGATCCACTGTGACTTTCACCACAACGCAATAGTCTACCTGTAGGCTGCCGACCCGATGCTCACACGCTCGGGCCAGGCCGGGAAGATTGCCCCCCGCCACCTTGGGGATTATTGAGGAGCTCGCATGACCAAACAAAACGCCTTTACCCGGGAAGACCTGCTGCGCTGCAGTCGCGGTGAGCTGTTCGG
>JAQZAY010000180.1 GCA_029239415.1 Pseudomonas sp.
CAGGTGCTCGCGGTGCTCGATGGCCTTGGCGCGCAGGTCGTCGATGTCGACGTTGCCGCGCGCGTCGCAGGCGGTGACCACCACGCGCATCCCGGCCATCTGCGCGGTCGCCGGGTTGGTGCCATGGGCCGAGGAGGGGATCAGGCACACCGTGCGGCGCGCCTCGCCGCGGCTCTGGTGGTAGGCGCGGATCGCCAGCAGGCCGGCATACTCGCCCTGCGAGCCGGCATTGGGCTGCAGCGACACGGCGTCATAGCCGGTGGCGGCGCAGAGCATGGCTTCCAGCTCCTGGGTCAGCTGCTGGTAGCCCTGGCTCTGCTCGGCCGGGGCGAACGGGTGCAGGTTGCCGAATTCGGCCCAGGTGACCGGGATCATCTCGCTGGCGGCGTTGAGCTTCATGGTGCACGAGCCCAGCGGGATCATGCTGCGGTCCAGGGCCAGGTCCTTGTCGGCCAGGCGGCGCAGGTAGCGCATCAGCTCGGTTTCGCTGTGGTAGCGGTTGAACACCGGATGCTCGAGGATCGCCGACTGGCGCAGCAGAGCGACGGGCAGGCATGCCTGCACGCTGGACCCGAGGACGGCGACGTCGGGCAGGGCCTGGTCATGGCCGGCGAACAGCTGCCACAGGGCCTGGACATCGGCCTGGCTGCTGGTCTCGTCCAGCGACAGGCCCAGGTGGTTGGCATCGATCTGGCGCAGGTTCAGGCGCTGGCCGCGGGCTTTTTCATGCAGCGCGGCGGTCGCTGAGCCGGTCGCCAGGGTCAGGGTATCGAACCAGGTCGGGTTGACCACGCTGACGCCCAGGGCCTTGAGCCCTTCGGCAAGCAGGGTGGTCAGCGCGTGGGTGCGCTCGGCGATGCGCTTCAGGCCGGCCGGGCCGTGGTACACGGCGTACATGCTGGCGATATTGGCCAGCAGCACCTGCGCGGTGCAGATGTTGCTGGTGGCCTTCTCGCGACGGATATGCTGCTCGCGGGTCTGCATGGCCAGGCGCAGCGCGGTCTTGCCGAAACGGTCGATCGAGGCGCCGACCAGACGGCCCGGCATGTCGCGCTTGAACGCGTCGCGGGTGGCGAAGTAGGCCGCGTGCGGGCCGCCGAAGCCCAGCGGCACGCCGAAGCGCTGCGCGCTGCCGATGGCTACGTCGGCCCCGAATTCGCCAGGCGGGGCCAGCAGGGTCAGGGCCAGCAGGTCGGCCGCGACCGCGACCAGCGCGTTGCCCGCGTGGAATCGCTCGACCAGCGCGCGATAGTCGAACACTTCGCCGCCACTGGCCGGGTATTGCAGCAGCGCGCCGAAGAACGCGCTGGTGTCCGCCAGGGTGTGCTCGTCGCCTACCACCACTTCGATACCCAGCGGCTCGGCGCGGGTGCGCAGCACGTCGAGGGTCTGCGGGTGGCAGTGGCTGGAAGCGAAGAAGGCGTGGCTGCCCTTGTTCTTGCTCAGGCGCTTGCAGAAGGTCATGGCCTCGGCGGCAGCGGTGGCTTCATCGAGCAACGAGGCGTTGGCGATCGGCAGGCCGGTCAGGTCGCTGATCAGGGTCTGGAAGTTGAGCAGCGCTTCGAGGCGGCCCTGGGAAATCTCGGGCTGGTAGGGCGTGTAGGCGGTGTACCAGGCGGGGTTTTCCAGCAGGTTGCGCAGGATCGGCGCCGGGGTATGACAGTTGTAGTAGCCCTGGCCGATAAAGCTCTTGAACAGCTGGTTCCGGCCGGCGATGGCCTTGAGCGAGGCGAGGGCATCGGCTTCGCTCTGGCCATCGTCGAGCGCCAGCACGCTGGTGCCCTTGATGCTGTCCGGAATGACGGCGGCGGTCATGGCCTCGAGGCTGTCGAAGCCCAGGGTCTGCAGCATGCTCTGCTCGTCAGCGGCGCGCGGGCCGATGTGACGGGCGATGAATTCATTGGCGGTGCCAAGGTCGATGGTGGTCATGGCAGGTCCTCAGGCGTCGGCGTTGGCTTTGATCAGGCGGTCGTAGGCATCCTGGTCGAGGAGCCTGGCCACTGCGGTGGCGTCGGCCGGGACGAAGCGCAGGAACCAGCCTTCGCCCAGCGGGTCTTCGTTGACCCGCTCGGGGTTGCTGTCGAGCTGCTGGTTGACCTCGACCACTTCACCTGCCAGGGGCATGTACACGCCGCTGGCGGCCTTGACCGACTCGACGGTCGATACCTCGGCGCCCTGCTCGTACTGCCGCAGTTCGGGAAGTTGCACGAACACCACGTCGCCCAGGGCGTTCTGGGCAAAGGCGGTGATACCCACCGTGACGCTGCCATCGGGTTCGACGCGCAGCCATTCGTGGTCTTCGGTGTAACGCAACTCGCTCATGGAAAGTCCTCGGCAATGCAGGGAGGCGCGGTAGGGGCCACGCGCTTGGTGGCATTTCCCAAGCAATAACGCGGCCATGTGCGAAATTCCCAGCGAAATCGGGGCATTGCATCGGTTGAAGGCGCGCAGCAGGCATGACCTTGTAACGAAAACGCTACAGTGCAGTGTCGGGATTGAAAGCAGGAGTGGATGAATGCCTTGTGCAGCAGCGGGCAGGCCAGGCTGTATCGAAATCAATACGGCGTATTGTTTTCGATACAGCCTGGCTCAAGGCCTTGCAGCGATCCCGTACTTGCGCAGGCGATGGGCAATGGCGGTATGCGAGGTCTGCAGGCGCGCGGCCAGTTGCCGGGTCGAGGGATAGCTGGGGTAGAGCTTCTGCAGCAGCTCGCGCTCGAACGCTGCGACCGCGAGTTCCAGGCTGGACACCTCGCCATCCTGGCCGCGCGCCACCGAAGTGCCGGCGATGTCCAGGTCGCCGATATCCACCAGGTTGCTCTCGCAGATGGCGGCGGCGCGGAAGATCACGTTCTGCAATTGCCGCACGTTGCCCGGCCACGGATTGTCCAGCAGCGCTGAGTGTGCGCCTGGCGCGAGACGACAGAGCGGGCGTTGGATCTGCGTGCAGGCCAGTTGCATGAACCGGTGCGCCAGCAGGAGGATGTCCTGGCCGCGCTCGCGCAGCGGCGGGACCTGCAGGTTGAGCACGTTCAGGCGGTAGAACAGGTCTTCGCGGAAAGTGCCTTGGGCGACCATCGTTTCCAGGTCGCGGTGGGTGGCGCTGAGGATGCGCACATCGACCTTGACCTCGCGATCGCCGCCCACCCTGCGAAAGCTGCCATCGCTGAGAAAGCGCAGCAGCTTGGCCTGCAGGTAGGGCGACATCTCGCCGATCTCGTCGAGAAACACCGTGCCCTGGTTGGCCAGCTCCATCAGCCCCGGCTTGCCGCCGCGCTGGGCGCCGGTGAAGGCACCCGGGGCATAGCCGAACAGCTCGCTCTCGGCCAGACTCTCGGCCAGCGCCGCACAGTTCAACGCCAGGAACGGTGCGGCATGCCGGCTGCTGATGGCATGGCAGGCGCGGGCGACCAGTTCCTTGCCGGTCCCGGTTTCACCGTGGATCAGCAGCGGTGCGTCCAGCGTGGCGACACGCAGTGCGCGAGCCTTCAAGGTGCGGATGGCCGGCGATTCGCCCAGCAGCGAGTCGAAGCCTTCGGCGTGGTCGTGGTGCAGCGCCGACAGCCGTTCGCCCATGCGGTTGGGCGGGTACAAGGTCAGCAGGCCACCGGCGTTGGTGATCGGCGTGGCGTCGAGCAACAGGCTCTGGCCATTGAGCTGCATCTCCCGCATCGGCAAGTGGAAGCCATTGTCCCGCAGCGCCTGGAGCAGACCGGGGTCGGCGAACAGCTCGCCCACCGAACGTCCCGCCGACTCTCGCCCGCACAGGGCGATCAATGCCGGGTTGGCCAGCAGCACGGTGCCGGCGCTGTCCACGGCCAGCACCGGGTCGCTCATGGCCGCGAGCAGCGCGTCGAGCTGCAGGTGGCGGCGCTGTCCGGGCAGAATGTCGACCACCTCGACCGACTGCACGCCCTGCACCTCGAAGAGCGCGTCGTGCAGCTCTTCGAGCACGGCCGGGCTCAGGGTCGGCGCATCGATGTAGACATTGGGCGGCACCATCTCGACGGCGTCCAGGTTGAGGTTGCGAGCACCGAGCAGGGCCAGTACTTCCTGGGTGATGCCGACGCGGTCGATGAAGCTGACGTGGATGCGCATGGGGTAGGCGGCGGTCCGGGGAAAGAGCGCAAGTATGCATTGGAATACCTTGCTTACAAACACTGCCGTCCCTGTTGGAGATTCAAGGGCGCAGTTCAAAGCATGCTGAACCCTGGATCTGCGCAGTCTACTCCAGATGCTCGGGCTTCACCGGATCTCCCGATTTGACATCCAGCTGACTGCGCACGTCCTCGAACATCTCGTCGTAGTACTTGTGCATCGAGCCGATGCTGGCGGTCTTGGGCAGGCCGTATTTCTGGGCGATGCGGGTGGCGTGGCGGGCGAAGTCGAAGGCCTGGTCCTTGGGCAGGAAGAAGCGTTCGTCGATGTCCTTCTGCTCTATCGAGCCATGCAGGCGAAACTGCATGCCCTTGCCTTCCTTGGGGTCGCTCAGCACTTCATAGTCGATGCACAGGTTGTAGCTGTGGTCGCCCTTGCCCAGGGCATGGCGCTCGATGTGCAGGTGTCCGGGTTCGAACTGGGCCATGATGCGATTCTCCGCAGGTTGAACAGGCTCAACGGTAGTCGATACCGTCGTGGGCGGTACTGACCCGAGTGCCAGCACTACCCTTCACGATCTCTTCGATGTCCGGCAGCGAGCCGATCACCGCGACCTTGCCGGTGTCGCGGGCAAAGTCGCACGCTGCCTGCACCTTGGGTCCCATGGATCCGGCCGCAAAGCCAAGCTTTTCCAGCTCGTCCGGGTGCGCCCGGGCAATGGCCTTCTGGCTGGGCTTGCCATAGTCGACGAAGGCGGCGTTGACATCGGTGGCAATCACCAGCAGGTCGGCGTCGAGCTGCGCGGCCAGCAACGCCGAGCACAGGTCCTTGTCGATCACCGCCTCGATGCCTTGCAGGGTGCGCTTGCGCTCGGGATCGTACATGGTCGGAATGCCACCGCCGCCCGCGCAGATCACCACGCTGCCCTTTTCCAGCAGCCAGGTGATAGGGCGGATCTCGAAGATGCGCCGCGGCCTGGGGCTGGCCACCACGCGGCGGTACTTGTCACCGTCGGGCTTGACTACCCAGCCCTTTTCCCTGGCCAGGCGCTCGGCTTCATCCTTGGCGTAGACCGGGCCGATGAACTTGGTCGGGTCCTGGAAGGCCGGATCGTTCGCATCCACCTCGACCTGGGTCAGCAGCGTGGCGAAGGGCACTTCGAAGGCCAGCAGGTTGCCCAGTTCCTGTTCGATCATGTAGCCGATCATGCCTTCGGTCTCGGCGCCGAGCACGTCGAGCGGGTAGGCCTCCTCGGGCTTGTAGGATTGCGCCTGCAGCGACAGCAGGCCGACCTGCGGGCCGTTGCCGTGGGCGATGACCAGTTGGTTGCCGGGATGGATCCTGGCGATCTGCTCGCAGGCGACACGGATATTGGCGCGCTGGTTCTCGGCGGTCATCGGCTCGCCGCGACGCAGCAGGGCGTTGCCGCCCAATGCAACAACGATACGCATGATGGATGTCCTTTATCGAAAAGGTGTGGCGCCTACAGGTCCGCCAGGGTCGAGACCAGGATCGCCTTGATCGTGTGCATGCGGTTCTCCGCCTGCTCGAAGGCGATGCAGGCCGGCGACTCGAACACGTCGTCGGTGACTTCGATGCCATTGGCCAGGTTCGGGTACTGCTCGGCGATCTGCTTGCCCACCTTGGTCTCGGCATTGTGGAACGCCGGCAGGCAGTGCATGAACTTGGTCCTGGGGTTGCCACTGGCCTTCATCAGGTCCGCGTTCACCTGGTAGGGCAGCAGTTGCTGGATGCGTTCGCCCCAGGCCTCGACGGGCTCGCCCATCGACACCCAGACGTCGGTGTGGATGAAGTCCACGTCCTTGACCGCCGCTTTCGGGTCTTCCGTCAGGGTGATGCGTGCGCCGCTTTCTTCGGCGTACGTGTTGCAGCGCTTGACCAGGTCGTCGTGGGGCCACAATGCCTTGGGCGCGGCGATCCGCACGTCCATGCCGAGCTTGGCGCCGATCAGCAGCAGCGAGTTGCCCATGTTGTTGCGCGCGTCGCCCAGGTAGGCGTAGCTGATGTCGTGCAGCGGCTTGTCGCTGTGCTCACGCATGGTCATCACGTCGGCGATCATCTGGGTGGGGTGGTATTCGTCGGTCAGTCCGTTGAACACCGGCACGCCTGCGTACTTGGCGAGTTCCTCGACGATCTCCTGCTTGAAACCGCGGTACTCGATGGCGTCGTACATGCGCCCCAGCACTCGGGCGGTATCCTTCATGCTCTCCTTGTGACCGATCTGCGAGGAGCCGGGATCGATGTAGGTGACATTGGCGCCCTGGTCATAGGCGGCGACCTCGAAGGCGCAGCGGGTGCGGGTCGAGGTCTTCTCGAAGATCAGGGCGATGTTGTTGCCCTTGAGGTGTTGCTGTTCGGTGCCGGTGTACTTGGCCCGCTTGAGGTCGCGGGACAGGTCCAGCAGGTAGCGCAGCTCACGGGTGGTGTGGTGTTCGAGGGTGAGCAGGCTGCGGTTGTGGATGTTGAACGCCATGATGGCTCTCCTAGTAGTCGATCGGGTCGCGGACAATCGGGCAGGTCATGCAGTGGCCGCCGCCACGGCCGCGTCCCAGCTCGCCGGCGCTGATGGTGATGACCTCGATCCCTGCCTTGCGCAGCAAGGTATTGGTGTAGGTGTTGCGGTCGTAGCCGATGACCACGCCAGGCTCCATCGCCACCACGTTGTTGCCGTCGTCCCACTGCTCGCGTTCGGCGGCGAAACTGTTGCCGCCGGTTTCCACCACGCGCAGCTGTGCCAGGCCCAGCACCTGGGCGACCACCTCGATGAACGACTTGTGCTCGCGCCGCACGTCCAGGCCGTAGGGCTTGCTTTCGTCGGAGCGCATGACGAAGGGCACGATCTCGCGGACCACTTCGGGAAAGACCGTGACCAGGTCGCGGTCGCAGAAGCTGAACACGGTGTCCAGGTGCATGGCCGCGCGGGACTTGGGCAGGCCGGCGACCACCACTTGTTCCACCGCGCCCTTGGCGAACAGCGACTGGGCCAGCTGGCCGATGGCCTGGCGCGAGGTGCGCTCGCCCATGCCGATCAGCACCACGCCGTTGCCGATCGGCATCACGTCGCCGCCCTCGAGGGTCGCCTGGCCGTGGTCCTTGTCGGGGTCGCCGTACCAGGTCTCGAACTCGGCCTCGGTGAACTGCGGGTGAAACTTGTAGATGGCGCTGGTGAGCAGGGTTTCCTGGCGCCGCGCCGGCCAGTACATGGGGTTGAGCGTCACCCCGCCGTAGATCCAGCAGGTGGTGTCGCGGGTGAACTGGGTGTTGGGCAAGGGCGGCAGGATGAAACTGGAGTGGCCCAGGTAGTCGTTGTACATCTTGACCACTTCGGCGCCTTCGCTCACGGGCAGGTCCTGGCC
>JAQZAY010000181.1 GCA_029239415.1 Pseudomonas sp.
GATGACGGGATCGAACCGCCGACCCTCTGCTTGTAAGGCAGATGCTCTCCCGGCTGAGCTAATCACCCTTCGTCTCGGTGTGGCGCGCATTCTACGGAGCACCCGGCACCCTGGCAAGCACTTTTTTAAATTATTTTTTGAGGCCTTTCAAAGACCTACAGGTCTGGCCTGAAACTGCCACACGGAGAATAATGCCCTCCTTATGCATTAAGGAGAGTTTCACCCCATGTGGTTCAAAAACCTGCTGACCTACCGCCTGACCCAGGACGTTGCGTTCGACGCCGAAGCTCTTGAAACCGCCTTGGCCACCAAGCCGGCCCGTCCCTGCGCCAGCCAGGAGTTGACCACCTACGGTTTCGTCGCGCCGTTCGGCAAGGGAGAAGATGCGCCCCTGGTTCACGTCAGTGGTGACTACCTGCTGATCGCCGCGCGCAAGGAAGAACGCATCCTGCCAGGCAGCGTGGTGCGCGATGCCGTCAAGGAGAAGGTCGACGAGATCGAGACCGAGCAGATGCGCAAGGTCTACAAGAAGGAACGCGACCAGATCAAGGACGAGATCATCCAGGCGTTCCTGCCGCGTGCCTTCATTCGCCGCTCGATGGTGTTCGCCGCCATCGCCCCGCGCCAGGGCCTGATCCTGGTCAACTCGGCCAGCGCCAAGCGCGCCGAAGACCTGCTCTCGACCCTGCGTGAAGTGATGGGCTCGCTGCCGGTGCGCCCGGTATCGGTGAAGATCGCACCAACCGCGACCATGACCGATTGGGTCAAGTCGCAGAAAGCCGCGCCGGACTTCCACGTGCTGGATGAGTGCGAGCTGCGCGATACCCACGAAGAAGGCGGCATCGTGCGCTGCAAGCGCCAGGACCTGACCAGTGACGAGATCCAGCTGCACCTGGGCACCGGCAAGGTGGTCACCCAGCTGGCGCTGGCATGGCAGGACAAGCTGTCGTTCGTGCTCGACGACAAGATGGTCATCAAGCGCCTGAAGTTCGAGGAGCTGCTGCAGGACCAGGCTGAACAGGACGGCGGCGATGAAGCCCTCGGCCAGCTCGATGCCAGCTTCCTGCTGATGATGCTGACCTTCGCCGAGTACCTGCCGGCGCTGTTCGAGGCCTTGGGCGGTGAAGAGATCCCTCAGGGGGTCTGACAAGCTGCAAGCTGCAAGAAAAAGCGGATGTGCATAGGCCTGCTTTTCTTGTAGCTTGTAGCTTGTAGCTTGTAGCTTGTAGCTTGTAGCCAAATAGTGAGGACGGCCTCACGACGCATCGCGTGAACGATTCGGGGACGGCCCCATCCTTAACCTGATGGAGCTTGCTGCCATGTCCTGGATCATCCTGTTTTTCGCCGGCCTGTTCGAGGTCGGCTGGGCCGTCGGCCTGAAATACACCGACGGCTTCACCCGCCCTCTTCCCACCGTGCTGACTGTCGGCGCCATGGTCATCAGCCTTGGCCTGCTGGGCCTGGCGGTGAAGGAGCTGCCGCTGGGCACCGCTTACGCCATCTGGACCGGTGTCGGCGCCGTGGGCACGGTGATCGCCGGGATCATCCTGTTCGGTGAATCGATGGCGCTGGTGCGGCTGGTCAGCGTGGCGCTGATCGTCTGCGGCCTCATCGGCCTCAAGGTCAGCGCCAGCTGACCTTCTGCCCCATCTCTACCGTACGCTGCCGCGCAGGGCACTGACCCTCGCGCGCAGCGCCTCGGGTTGCGCCGCCTCCACCTCGACAGCCTCCCCCGCGACCAGCGTGACCCGCGACCATAGCCGGCGGAACAGGCCCTTGGCCGGGTCCCGGCTGAAGAAACTCCCCCACAACCCCTGCAAGGCCAATGGGATCACCGTTACCGGCGTCTCGCCGAGGATGCGCTTGACGCCGCCCCTGAACACGTCGATCTCACCGTCACTGCTGAGCTTGCCCTCGGGAAAGATGCAGACCAGCTCACCCGCCCCCAGGCAAGCAGCTATTTTCGCGAAAGCCTGTTCGTAGGTGACAGCGTCCTCGCCGCGTCCGGCGATCGGGATCGCGCCGGCCGTGCGGAAGATGAAGTTGAGCACCGGCAGGCGGTAGATCTTGTAGTACATGACGAAGCGGATCGGACGGCGCACCGCCCCGGCGATCAGCAGCGCATCGACGAAGGACACGTGGTTGCACACCAGCAGCGCCGCGCCCTGCTCGGGAATGCGCTGCAGGTTGCGGTGCTCGACGCGGTACATGGAATGGCTGAGCAGCCAGATCATGAAGCGCATGGTGAATTCGGGGACGATGCGGAAGATGTAGGCGTTGACCGCGATGTTGAGCAGCGATACCACCAGGAACAGTTGCGGGATCGACAGCTTGGCCACGCTCAGCAGGACAATGGTGACGATGGCCGACACCACCATGAACAGCGCATTGAGAATGTTGTTGGCGGCGATTACCCGTGCCCGTTGGTCCTCGGCGGTCCGCGCCTGGATCAACGCATACAGCGGGACAATGTAGAAGCCGCCGAACACGCCCAGCCCGATGATCGCCCCGAGGATCCACCACGCCTGCGCCATGCCCAGCAGCGCCAGCCAGTCATGGGGCACGGCCGCGGCCGGTATGTCACCGGAGTGCCACCACCAGAGCAGGCCGAACACGGTCAGGCCAAAGGAGCCCAATGGCACCAGGCCGATCTCCACCTTGCGCCCGCTCAGGCGTTCGCACAACAGCGAGCCCAGGGCGATGCCCACCGAGAACAGCGTCAGCACCAGGGTCACCACCGTCTCGTCGCCATGCAGCCAATCCTTGGCATAGGCCGGGATCTGGGTGAGGTAGATGGCGCCAACGAACCAGAACCACGAGTTGCCGACGATCGAGCGCGACACCGCTGGGGCCTGCCCCAGCCCAAGGCGCAGCGTGGCCCAGGATTGAGAGGCGATGTTCCAGTTCAGCCGCATCTCAGGCGCAACCGCGGCAGCCCGGGGAATCCAGCGGCTGGCCAGGTAGCCCAGCACCGCCACGCCGACCACGGCCACGGCCACGACGGGCGCGTAGTGGGTGCTGGACATCATCACCCCCGCGCCGATGGTGCCCGCCAGGATGGCCAGGAAGGTGCCCATCTCCACCAGCCCATTGCCACCCACCAGCTCCTGCTCGCGCAAAGCCTGCGGCAGGATCGAGTACTTGACCGGCCCGAACAGCGCCGAGTGGGTGCCCATGGCAAACAGCGCCAGCAGCATCAGCTCCAGATGATGGCTGACGAAGCCGACCGCGCCGATGGCCATGATGACGATCTCGGCCAGCTTTATGACGCGGATCAGCGCGTCCTTGGCGAATTTCTCGCCGAACTGCCCGGCCAGCGCCGAGAACAGGAAGAACGGCAGGATGAACAGCAGCGCGCACAGGTTGACCCAGATGGATCGGTCGCCCTCGAGACTGAGCTTGTAGAGGATCGCCAGGATCAGCGACTGCTTGAACAGGTTGTCATTGAAGGCACCCAGCGACTGGGTGATGAAAAAAGGCAGGAAGCGCCGCTTGCCGAGCAGGGTGAATTGCGAGGGATGACTCATCGTCCGTGTACCTGAGTGGGCTCTTGTCATTGAAGGCGCGACGCGCCCGCGTGCCATGATACCAACGTCGGCGCTGACGCCGCGCAGGCAGCGTGCCAGACTGTGGCCTCGGGATCGGCCTTTTCTTGCGGAGTTGTCATGTCGTTGTCCAGCGGGCTGATCGCCGTGGTCGCCCTGGCCTATATGGCCATCATGTTCGCCATCGCCTTCTACGGCGATCGCCGCAGCACACCGCTGCCGCCGCGCCTGCGGGCCTGGGTCTACAGCCTGTCGCTGGCGGTCTACTGCACCAGCTGGACGTTCTTCGGCGCGGTAGGCCAGGCGGCCGAGCAGCTCTGGGCGTTCTTGCCGATCTACCTGGGGCCAGTCCTGCTGCTGCTGTTCGCGCCCTGGGTACTGCAGAAGATGGTGCTGATCAGCAAGCAGGAGAACATCACCTCGATCGCCGACTTCATCGCCGCGCGCTACGGCAAGTCGCAGAGCCTGGCCGTGGTGGTGGCGCTGATCTGCCTGGTCGGCGTGCTGCCCTACATCGCCCTGCAGCTCAAGGGCATCGTGCTGGGCGTGAACCTGCTGATCGGCGCCAACGCCGACGCCACCGGCAGTCGGGTGCAGGACACTGCGCTGGTGGTCTCGCTGGTACTGGCGCTGTTCAGCATCGTCTTTGGTACGCGCAGCCTCGACGTGACCGAGCACCACCGGGGCATGGTACTGGCGATCGCCTTCGAAGCGCTGGTCAAGCTGCTGGCGTTCCTGGCGGTGGGCGCCTTCGTGGTCTTCAACCTGTATGACGGCTTCGACGACCTGTTCACCCAGGCACGCCTGGCACCGCACCTGGACAGCTACTGGGAAGAAACCATCAACTGGCCCTCGATGGTGGTGCAGACCATGGTGGCGATGATGGCGATCATCTGCCTGCCGCGCCAGTTCCACGTCACCGTGGTGGAGAACACCGAGGCGCAGGACCTGCGCCTGGCGCGCTGGGTGTTCCCGCTGTACCTGGCGCTGGCCGCTCTGTTCGTGGTGCCGATCGCCCTGGCCGGGCAACTGCTGCTGCCAGGCACGGTGATCTCCGACTCCTTCGTCATCAGCCTGCCGCTGGCCGAGGCCCATCCGAGCCTGGCCCTGCTCGCCTTCATCGGGGGCGCCTCGGCGGCCACCGGCATGGTGATCGTCGAGGCGGTGGCGCTCTCGACCATGGTCTCCAACGACATGCTGCTGCCCTGGTTGCTGCGGCGCAACAATGCCGAGCGGCCGTTCGAGGCGTTCCGCCACTGGATGCTCTCGGTGCGTCGGGTGACCATCGTGGTCATTCTCTTGCTGGCCTATGTCAGCTACCGCCTGCTGGGCTCGACCGCGAGCCTGGCGACCATCGGCCAGATCGCTTTTGCTGCGGTGACGCAACTGGCACCCGCCATGCTGGGTGCGCTGTACTGGAAACAGGCCAACCGCCGCGGCGTGTTCGCCGGCCTGGCCGCTGGGATCTTCCTGTGGTTCTACACCCTGGTGCTGCCCATTACCGCCCATAGCCTGAACTGGTCGCTGGCGCTGTTCCCGGGCCTTGACTGGCTGCATGGCAACCCGCTGAACCTGCCGATCTCGCCGCTGACCCAAGGCGTGGTGCTGTCGCTGGCAGGCAACTTCACCCTGTTTGCCTGGGTGTCGGTGCTGTCACGCACACGGGTGTCGGAGCACTGGCAGGCCGGCAGGTTCATTGGCCAGCAGACCAGTGCCTGGCCAGGCAGCCGCTCGCTGCTGGCGGTACAGATCGACGACCTGCTGCAACTGGCCGCGCGCTTCGTGGGCGAGGAGCGGGCCCGGGCAAGCTTCATCCGCTTCGCCTATCGCCAGGGCAAGGGTTTCAACCCCAACCAGAACGCCGACGGCGAGTGGATCGAGCACACCGAGCGCCTGCTGGCCGGGGTGCTCGGCACTTCCTCGACCCGCGCGGTGGTCAAGGCGGCCATCGAAGGCCGCGAGATGCAGCTCGAAGACGTGGTGCGCATCGCCGACGAAGCCTCCGAGGTGCTGCAGTTCAACCGCGCGTTGCTGCAGGGCGCCATCGAGAACATCAACCAGGGCATCAGCGTGGTCGACCAGAACCTCCACCTGGTGGCCTGGAACCGCCGCTACCTGGAGCTGTTCAACTACCCGGACGGGCTGATCAGCGTCGGCCGGCCGATCGCCGACATCATCCGCTACAACGCCGAGCGCGGCCTGTGCGGTCCAGGCGAGGCACAGGTGCATGTCGCCCGCCGCCTGCACTGGATGCGCCAGGGCCGGGCACATACTTCCGAGCGACTGTTTCCCAACGGCAGGGTCATCGAGCTGATCGGCAATCCCATGCCCGGCGGCGGGTTCGTCATGAGCTTTACCGACATCACCCCGTTCCGCGAGGCCGAACAGGCGCTCAAGGAAGCCAACGAAGGACTCGAGCAACGGGTGGCCGCGCGCACCTTCGAGCTGTCGCAGCTCAACCAGGCCTTGAGCGAGGCCAAGAGCCACGCCGAAGCGGTGAGCCAGTCCAAGACCCGCTTCCTGGCTGCGGTCAGCCATGACCTGATGCAGCCGCTGAACGCGGCCCGGCTGTTCTCGGCCGCATTGTCCCAGCAAGGCGAAGAGCTGTCGGAGGACACCCGGCAACTGCTGCAGCACATGGACAGCTCGCTGCGTTCGGCCGAGGAACTGATCAGCGACCTGCTCGACATCTCGCGCCTTGAAAACGGCAAGATCACTCCCGACGCCAAGCCGTTCGCCCTGGGCGAGCTGTTTGACGCCCTGGGCGCCGAGTTCACGGTGCTGGCCCGGCAAAAGGGCCTGGAGTTCCGCCTGCGTGGCAGTCGCTTGCGGGTGCACAGCGACATGAAGCTGCTACGGCGTATCCTGCAGAATTTCCTCACCAATGCCCTGCGCTATGGCAAGAGTCCCATCCTGCTGGGCACGCGGCGGCGCAATGGCCGCTTGTGGCTGGAGGTATGGGACCGGGGGCCCGGGATCGCCAACGACAAGCTGCAGGTGATCTTCCAGGAGTTCAAGCGCCTGGACAGCCACCAGACCCGCGCCGAGAAAGGCCTGGGGCTCGGGCTGGCGATTGCCGACGGTCTGTGCCGGGTGCTGGGCCATGAGCTGCAGGTGCGTTCATGGCCAGGCAAGGGCACGGTGTTCCGGGTGGGCGTGCCGCTGGCCAGCAGCGCGGCGCCCGCGCCGAGCTCACCGATCGAGCAGCCCGGGCAACCGCTGGCCGGCCTGCAGGTGCTGTGCGTCGACAACGAGGACAGCATCCTGCTCGGCATGAGCAGCCTGCTCGGCCGCTGGGGCTGCCAGGTCTGGACGGCGCGCAGCCAGCAGGAATGCGATGCCCTGCTGGGCAAAGGCATGCACCCGCACCTGGCCCTGGTCGACTACCACCTGGACAATGGCGAGACCGGAACCGGGCTGATGGCCTGGCTACGCGCCCGCCTGGGCGAGCCGATACCGGGCGTGGTGATCAGTGCCGACGGGCGTAGCGAAACCATCGCCCAGGTGCATGCCGCAGGCTTGGATTACCTGGCCAAGCCGGTCAAGCCCGCAGCCCTGCGCGCATTGCTCAATCGCCATCTGAGCCTGGCTCAGTAGCGGGGGTATCGCTCAGTGCGCGCTCGAGCAGCTCGGCCGGCAGGCTCTTGCTGGCGCGGGCGCCGAGCAGCTTGAGCTGCTCGCTGCGGCTGATCAGGTTGCCGCGCCCTTCGCACAGCTTGTTGCGTGCCGCGGCGTAGGCCTTGTCCACCTGCTGCAGGCGAGCGCCCATTTCGTCCAGGTCCTGGATGAACAGCACGAACTTGTCGTACAGCCACCCGGCGCGCTCGGCGATCTCGCGGGCGTTCTGACTCTGGCGCTCCTGCTTCCACAGGCTGTCGATCACCCGCAGGGTGGCCAGCAGCGTGGTCGGGCTGACGATGATGATCTG
>JAQZAY010000182.1 GCA_029239415.1 Pseudomonas sp.
CGCTTGTTACCTCGCTTGACGTTCTTGTTGGGGGCCGCCGGGTGGTTCGAACCACCGGCGTGATCCCGGACGTTAAGCTGATTAGGTAATCATTCAAGCCGGTTTCGGCTCGGGTCATGAACGGCGTGCTGGTCGTGGCAAGTCGGCATCCAGGGCTTCAGAAAGCCATGGATGCCGACAGTGTTCAGCCGAGAATGGCGTTGAACAACAGGAGGGTCAGCAGCGAGGTGAACCAGCCCAATGTGGTGGGCACCGACCAGGTGAGCAACTGGTGCTTGGCGCTCTTCACGCCCAGCATGCGGTTGACCACCCAGAAGTAGCTGTCATTGAAGTAGCCGAAGACCATCGAGCCAATGGCGGCGGCCTGGGCGGCGAAGACCATGTTTACATCCGGGATGGTCGCCAGGATCGGCGCCGAGATCGACGCGCCGGTGATCATCGCCACGGTGCCGCTGCCCTGGATGAGGCGCACCAGCGAGGCGATCACGAAGGGTATCAACACCGCCGGCAACGGCAGCGTCGCCACCCACTCACCCATGTACTGGCCAGCACCGCTGTCACGCAGCACGGCGCCCAGGGCGCCACCGGCGCCGGTCACCAGGAGGATGATGCCGGCGCTTTCCACGCCTTTTTCCATCTCGGCGATCACTTCATCACGGGGACGACGGGGTACCAGGCCATACAGCGCAGCGATCACCCCCAGGCCGACTGCGATGACCGGGTTGCCGAGGAAGGCCACGGCCTGGCCGAACAGGCTTTGCGGCAGGGTGCTGCCGGCCTCCAGCTTGGCGATCACGCCGACCAGGGTGTTGGCGAAGATCAGCAGAATTGGCAGGAGGATCGGCAGCATCGACAGCCACAGCGGCGGCAGCTCGGCTTCACGCTCGTCCGCGCGCTGCAGTACTTCGCGATAGGCCACCGCCGGATCGACGGGCGCCTGGCCGCTCTGGGCGATCATCGCCTCGATGCGCGGCCCCATGAAGCGGGCATAGGCGACCAGCACGAAGGTAGCGGGCAGGGTGAACACCACGCCCCAGAACATCATCAGGCCGACATCGATGTTGAAGATCCCGGCGATGCCCAGCGGCCCCGGGGTTGGCGGCACCGCGTGGTGGGTGAGCATCAGGCCGCCGGCCAGGGCGATGCCCAGGGTCAGCATGGATTTGCCGGTATTGCGCGACAATGCCCGTACCAGCGGGTTGAGAATCACGAACGCCGAATCGCAGAAGATCGGTACCGAGACGATGTAGCCGGTGACCATCATCGCCCACTCTTCACGCTTGTTGCCCAACCAGCGGACGAAGCTGTAGGCCATGCGTTCGGCCGCGCCGGAGACTTCCAGCAGGCGGCCCATCATCACCCCGAAGCCGATCACCAGGCCGATGGTGGACAAGGTGGTGCCGAAGCCGGTGGTGATCGATTTGACCAGGGCATCGGGCGCCATCCCGCCGACCAGGCCGGAGATCGAGGCGGCGATGATCAACGCCAGCAGGGCGTGAATGCGGGTTTTCAGCACGAGCACGATCAGCACGATGATGGCCAGAACCAGGCCAACCATCAGCTGTGGCCCGGCGATGGAGGTTGCTTGCATGGTGGATTCCTCTTGTTGTTATTAGATGGAACGACGCTGGCCGCGTGGCTAGCGCTTCATGTCGCGCTGATGCGCCTCGATCACCGCGTCGAAATTCTCGTCGGCGGTGAACCCCAGTTGCAGCGAGCGGGTGATGTCGAAGTCGCCGGGCCAGCTGCACACGATGCGCTGCACACGTTCGTCCGCCTCGTGGCTGACGCGCTGCAGCGCTGCCTCGCCGCCAACCCGGGCGAGACTGTCGAGCATCTCGCTGACCCGCACGCTGATGCCCGGCAGGTTGAGCGTGCGGCGCTGGCCAAGAGCATCGGCATCCAGGCGCGCGGCGTGCAGCAGGTTGGCGATCACCGTGCCGGGCGAGGACAGCCACAGGCGGGTGTCGAGCGGCACCGGACAGTTGCTGGCCTGACCGGCCAGCGGTTCGCGCAGCATGCCGCTGGCGAACGACGAGGCGGCAGCATTGGGTTTGCCGGGGCGCACGGAAATCGTCGGCAGGCGACACACGCGGCCATCGACATAGCCCTTGCGCGAGTAGTCGTTGATCAGCAGCTCGGCCATGGCCTTCTGCGCCCCGTAGGAGGACTGTGGCAGCGGTGCCAGTGACTCGGGCACACGGTCGGGCAGCGGCCCGCCGAATACTGCAAGGGAGCTGGCGAACACCAAGCGCGGCACCTGGCCCTGCTGGCGACAGCGTTCGAGCAAGGCGCGGGTGGCGTCGAAATTGATGCGCAGGCCGAGGTCGAAGTCCGCTTCGGCCTGGCCGCTGACGATGGCGGCCAGGTGATAGATCACGCGGGTGTCGGCATCGACCAGCGAGGCGAGAAAGGCAGGGTCGGAAA
The DNA here is from genome assembly GCA_029239415.1 of Pseudomonas sp. The sequence goes on from JAQZAY010000182.1 coordinate 2,428, forward strand.
TGTCGCCGGTGCGTGACTCGATGCGCGGATCGGAAAGGGGGCAGGCAGCCAGGTCCGCCGACACGATGCGCCCGCCCTCCGGCAGCAGGTCGCGGGCAGCGGGCGCTAGCAGCGCCTCGATCAGTCGGGCACCGAGAAAGCCGGCGCCACCAGTTACCAGTATCTTCATGGATCATGCTCCGTGAGGAGAATATCCGGGCATACCCATGCCCCGTATTCTTGTTATTGGATGAATCAGGTGACAGGAAGTTGTCATGTTGTATGATGAATTTAACGTTAGCGCAACCGTTCGCGCTGTTTCCCTGGGCCTGGGTTGCAGGGAGATGGACGTGAAGGTTGCCGGGAGATCACTGTGGACATGCTGAACGAAGCCACCCCCAAGCTTGCCGAAAGGCTGGCCAAGCGCCTGAGCGAGGCGGTGCACGACGGCGAACTGGGCGCCGGTACGCGGCTGCCCACCGAGCAGGCGCTGTGCGAGCAGTACGGCGTCAGCCGCACCGTGGTGCGCGAGGCCATCTCCATGCTCAAGCGCGAAGGCATGCTCATTTCCCGCCAGGGCAGTGGCACCTACGTGACCAGCAAACCCTCGGTGGCCTTGCGCCTGTCGCAGCCGCAAGGTGATTTCTCGGCAGTGGTGGAGATTCTCGAGCTGCGCAGCGCACTGGAGATCAAGGCCGCCGAGCTGGCCGCCACACGCCGCGACAACGCCCACCTGCGGGCGATGCGCAACGCCCTGGCCGAGCTCGACGAAGCAGTCGAGCGCGGCGAGGACGGGGTCAGGCAGGACCTGGCCTTCCACCGCAGCGTGGTGGCCGCGACCGGCAACCAGCACTTCCTGGAAACCATCGATTTTCTGCACCAGTTGCTGCAACAGGCCATTGCCGTGACCCGCCGCAACGAGGCGCGTAACGCCCACTACATGCAGCAGGTCGACCACGAACACCATGCCTTGCTGGAGGCAATTGCCGCCGGCGACAGCGAGGCCGCGCGCCAGGCGGCCTCCACGCACCTGTGCAACGCCGAAACCCGACTGCGTGAGGCGCGCAGCGAGGCTGATGGCGCCGGATAACAATCACAAGAGGAGTCACAACATGACAGCCACATCCACCATTGGCGTGATCGGGCTCGGTTCCATGGGCCTGGGCATGGCGCGTTCGCTGTTGCGCGCCGGCCTGCCGGTCTGGGGCTACGACATTCGCGACGAGGTGCGCCGGGCATTTGCCGCCGAGGGCGGCCTGCCGGTCGCCAGCCTGGGCGATCAGGCTGGGGGCAGCGACGTGCTGTTCATCGTGGTGGTCAATGCCCAGCAAACCGAAGCGTTGCTGTTCGGCGAGCAGGGCATCGCGGCACGCCTGCGCCCCGGCACCGTGGTGGTGGCCTGCGCGACCATTGCCGCGGACGCTGCGCGGCGCATCGCCAAACGCCTGGCCGAGCATCAGGTGGCGATGCTCGATGCACCCATTTCCGGTGGCGCGGTGCGTGCCGCGGCGGGTGAGCTGACCATCATGGCCTCTGGGCCTGCGGCGGCGTTCCAGCAGTGCGAAGCCGCGTTGGCGGCTGTGGCGGTCAAGGTCTATCGGCTGGGCGACGAAGCCGGACAAGGTTCGCAGATCAAGCTGGTCAACCAGCTGCTCGCCGGCGTGCATATCGCCGCCGCTGCCGAAGCCATGGCCTACGGCATCCGCCAGGGCTGCGACCCGAAGGCGCTGTACGAGGTGATCAGCCATAGCGCGGGCAACTCCTGGATGTTCGAGAACCGCGTGCCGCACCTGCTGGCCGGCGATTACCGGCCACGCTCGGCCGTCGACATCTTCGTCAAGGATCTCGGCCTGGTACTCGACAGTGCCCAGGACGCGGTATTCCCGCTGCCGATGACGGCCAGCGCGCACCAGATGTTCAAGCAGGCCTCGGCCGCCGGCCTGGGCCGCGAGGATGACATCGCCGTGGCGAAGATCTTTCCCGGCATCCAGCTGCCTGTCGCCGCCAACGAGGAGATGTGACCATGCCCCTGATCGGATGCATTGCCGATGACTTCACCGGCGCCACCGACCTCGCCAGCATGTTCGTGCGTGGTGGCGCGCGCACCGTACAGACCATCGGCGTGCCGCAGCGCCCGTTGGAGCTCGGCGAGGCCGAGGTGCTGGTGGTCGCATTGAAATCCCGCAACCTGCCCCCTGAGGAGGCAGTAAAGCAGTCGCTGCAGGCCCTCCAATGGCTGCAGGCGCAGGGCTGCCGGCAGTTCTACTTCAAGTACTGCTCGACCTTCGACTCCACTGCCGAAGGCAATATCGGCCCGGTCAGCGATGCGCTGCTGAGCGCCCTGGGCAGCGATTTCACCGTCGCCTGCCCGGCATTCCCGGAAAACCGCCGCAGTGTGTTCAACGGTTACCTGTTCGCCAACGACGTGCTGCTCAACGAGAGCGGCATGCAGGATCATCCGCTCACGCCAATGGGTGACGCCAACCTGATGCGCGTGCTGCAACCGCAGACCCGTCAGCGCGTCGGCCTGATCGACTACCGCACCCTGCGCGCCGGCGTCGAAGCGACCCGCCAGCGGATCGCCGAGCTGCGCGGCGAGTCCGTCGGTATCGCCATCAGCGACGCCACCGATAACGACGATTTGACCGTTCTGGGCGCCGCCTGCGCGCAGTTGCCCCTGGTAACCGCAGGCTCCGGCCTGGCCCTCGGCCTGGCCCAGGACTGGAAGGCCCGGGGCCTGCTCGGCGCGGGTAGCGAAGCCGGCAAACTGGACCCAGGCTGGGGTCGCCAGGCGATCCTCAGTGGCAGCTGCTCGCGGGCCACGTTGGCGCAGGTCGAGCAGGCGGCAGCGGTGTACCCGGCGTTTCGCCTCGAGGCCGGCGAGCTGATGGCCCGTGGCGACGAGTTGGTCGCCGAGGCGCTGGCCTGGTCTGCCGAGCAGCAGGGGCCGGTGTTGATCTACGCCAGCAGCCCGCCCGAGGAAGTACGCCGCGTGCAGCAGCAGTTCGGCACCCAGCAGGTGGGTGAGCGCGTCGAGGCTGCGCTGGCCGCCATCGCCCGAGCATTGGTGGACGAGCAGGGCGTCGGGCAACTGCTGGTCGCCGGCGGCGAAACCTCGGGCGCGGTGGTGAACGCCCTGGATATCGGGGGCCTGCGCATCGGCCCGAGCATCGACCCGGGGGTGCCCTGGACGCAAACCCTGGGGCGTGCCGGCAAACCCTTGGCGCTGGCGCTCAAGTCCGGCAATTTCGGCAGCACCGACTGCATGGTCAAGGCCTGGGGGAAACTGGCATGAGCAAAGAGAGCCTGTTGCGCGAAGAAATCGTCGAGATCGGTCGCTCCCTCTACGGGCGTGGCCTGAGCCCCGGCTCGTCGGGCAACATCAGCGTGCGCCTCGACAATGGCTGGCTGCTGACGCCCACCAATGCCTGCCTCGGCCGGCTGGACCCGGCCGACATCGCCAAGCTCGACTGGCAGGGCAATCACCTGGCCGGCAAACCGGCCTCCAAGGAAGCCTTCCTGCACCGCGCGGTGTACGAGGGGCGAGACGATTCGGGCGCCATCGTGCACCTGCACTGCACCCATTCGGCTGCGGTGTCCTGTCTCGATTGCCTGGATGCGAGTTCCTGCCTGCCGCCGCTGACGCCGTATTTCGTCATGCGTGTGGGGCGCCTGCCGCTGATTCCCTACCACCGCCCAGGTGACCCGCAGCTGGGTGAGGCGATTCGTGGCCTGGTTGGAAAGCACAGCTCGGTGCTGCTGGCCAATCATGGGCCCGTGGTGTCGGGCAAGAACCTGGAGGCGGCGACCTACGCCATCGAAGAACTCGAGGAGACTGCCAAGCTGTACCTGCTGCTGCGCCAGCAGCCGACGCGGCCTCTGGACGATGAACAAATTGACGAGCTGCGCCAGACCTTCGGCGCCCAATGGTGACCGCAATGCCACGATTCGCTGCCAACCTGAGCATGATGTTCGCTGACGCGCCCTTCATCGAGCGCTTCGGCCGCGCCGCTGCCGCCGGCTTCAAGGGCGTGGAGTACCTGTTTCCTTACGATTACCCGGCCACCGAGCTGGCCGAACGATTGGCCGAAAATGGCTTGAGCCAGGTGCTGTTCAACCTGCCGCCGGGCGACTTCGCCGCTGGCGAACGGGGCATCGCCGCCTTGCCGGGGCGTGAGGCGCAGTTCCGTGAAAGCGTCGACCAGGCCATCGAATACGCCCAGGCCCTGGGTTGCCCACGGCTGCACGCCATGGCCGGGCTGATCAAGGACGAGGCGTTGCGCCCGCGGATGCGCGAGGTGTACCTGGAGAACCTGCGCTACGCGGCCCGGCGGCTGGCCGAACAGGGCCTGACCCTGCTGATCGAGCCGATCAACACCCGCTCCATTCCCGGCTACTTCATCAACCGGCAGGCCGAGGGGCATGCCATCCTCGCCGAGTTGGGCGAGCCCAACCTCAAGGTGCAGATGGATTTCTTCCATGCGCAGATCATGGAGGGCGACCTGGCCGCCTGCTTCAAGCGGTTCCAGGCGGGAGTGGGGCACATCCAGATCGCCGGGGTGCCGGATCGCCATGAGCCGGACCTTGGTGAAGTGAACTACGCCTATCTGTTCGCGCTGCTCGACGAGCAGGGTTACGACGGCTGGATCGGCTGCGAATACAACCCGCGTGGGCTTACCGAGGATGGCTTGGGTTGGTTGGCGGCCTGGCGCTGAAGGCCTTACTGCCTGAGTCGCAACGCCACCGATCTTGCATGGTTCGGTGATTTTTGGCGCAGTCGGAGCCTGCCTGCGATTTTCGCGGGCATGGCCCGCTCCCACGAGAGCGTGGCTGTCTTCGAATTTGGAGGTAACCAAATGGACTGTGGGAGCGGGCGGGGATGCCTAGTCCATGGCCGCCAGATTTGCGTCTTCCCACGGAACTGAAGTTCTCACGCACTCTGCCGCTGGACGATGCTGAAACCGGTATCGATGCGCACCTTCACCGGCTCCTCATCTGGATGGTCGAGGCGCTGCAGCAGGGCGCGAGCAGCCTGCAGGCCGATCTC
>JAQZAY010000183.1 GCA_029239415.1 Pseudomonas sp.
CCCCCCACCGATGCCAACAGGTACACCCCGCCAGTCCCCTTCCATTGAGCGCCTGGGCCAGCGCTGCAGCTTGTCCTTGCTGACCCTGGCGTTGCTCGCCAGCGGCGCCTTCAGCTTGCCGGCCCTGGCCGTGGAGCCCGCCCAGGCCAGCAGCGCGCGCATGGGGGGCTACCGTTTCGCGATCACCCAGCAGCCGCTGGTGGAAGCCGTCAATGCCTTCTCCCAGGTCACCGGCTGGCAGGTCGGCTTCTCCGCCGATCTGGCCCAGGGCGTGTCATCGCCCGGTGTACAGGGCTCGCTGCCGCCTGAGCAGGCCCTGCGTCGCCTGCTGCAAGGCACGGGGCTGGGCTATCGCAAGATCGGCAATGGCAACGTAGTGCTGGAGCGGCAGGTGGCGGGCAACACCATAGCCTTGCAGCAGGTCACCGTCAGCGCCACCCGCAGCGCCCAGGATGTCAGCCAGGTGCCCAGCAGCGTCTCGGTGCAGACCCGCGGGCAGCTCGATCGCCAGAACGTCAACGACATCCAGCAGCTGGTGCGCTACGAGCCTGGCGTATCGGTGAGCGGCACCGGCCAGCGCAGCGGCCTGAACGGCTACAACATCCGTGGCATCGATGGCGAGCGCGTGCTGACCCAGGTCGACGGCGTGTCCATCCCGGACAGCTTCTTCTATGGGCCCTACGCGCAGACCCAGCGCAACTACGTCGACCCCGAGATCATCAAGCGCGTGGAGATCCTGCGCGGCCCCGCCTCGGTGCTATATGGCAGCAACGCCATCGGCGGCACGGTGAGCTATTTCACCCTCGACCCCCAGGACATCATCAAGCCCGGCAAGGATATCGGTGCACGCCTGAAGACCGGCTACAGCTCGGCCGATGAAAGCTGGCTGACCTCTGCCACCGTCGCTGGCCGCCAGGGCGGCCTCGACGGCCTGCTGCACCTGAGCCAGCGCAACGGCCACGAGACCGAGTCCTACGGCGGGCACGGCGGCACCGGCCTGTCGCGCACCGAGGCCAACCCTGCCGATGCGCGCACCACCAACGTGCTGGCCAAGCTGGGCTGGGACTACACCGATGATGCGCGCCTGGGAGTGACCTACGAGCGCTACAAGGACGATCGGGACCAGGACCTGCTGAGTGCGGTGGGCGGGCCGTTCATTCCCGGGCTCGGGCCCACCAATTCCTATCGCATGCGCACCGGTAACGACACCGTCACCCGCGAGCGCTTGGGCATCAACCATGACCTGGCCCTCGACAGCCTGCTGGCAGACAACCTGAAGTGGAGCCTGAACTACCAGATCGCCAAGACCGACCAGCGCACCGATGAGCTCTACGTGGCCTCGGGCAGGCAGGTCCTGCGTGATCGCCAGACCACCTACAAGAACCGCCAGTGGGTCTTCGACGCGCAGCTGGACAAGGCCTTCGCGCTCGGCGCCACCGATCACCTGCTGACCTACGGCACCACCTTCAAGCACGAGAAAGTGACCGGTTCGCGCAGCGGCACCGGCACCTGCCTGAACGTGGGTGGCACCTGTACGGCCATCGGCCAGGACAGCCCGCGTGACGGCCAGGCGCTGGTCAGCGACTTCCCGGACCCGACCATCAACACCTACAGCCTGTTCGCGCAGGACGAGATCCGCTGGAACGACTGGACCTTCCTGCCTGGCGCGCGCTACGACTACACGCGCCTGGAGCCGAAGATGACCGACGAGTTCCTGCGTGGGTTGCAGAGCGGTACCAGCGAAGTGACCAGCGTCGACGACTCGGCCAAGAAGTGGCACCGCGTCTCGCCCAAGCTGGGCGTGACCTATGCCTTCGACGACCACTTCACCGGTTATGGCCAGTACGCCGAAGGCTTCCGCACCCCGACCGCCAAGTCGATGTACGGGCGCTTCCAGAACCTCGACGAGGGCTATCGCGTCGAGGGCAACCCAGGGCTCGAGCCGGAAAAGAGCAAGAGCTACGAGACCGGCCTGCGCGGCAACTTCGAGGCCGGCAACTTCGACGTGGCGGTGTTCTACAACAAGTACCGTGATTTCATCGACGAGGACGCCGTGCAGTCTGCCAACCTGGAGCAGACCTTCCGGGCCAGCAACATCAAGCACGCCACGATCAAGGGCGCCGAGTTAAAGGGCCGCCTGGACCTCGACCACTTCGGTGCGCCGCAGGGCCTGTACAGCCAGGGCTCGATCGCCTATGCCCATGGCCGCAACGATGACAGCGGCCAGCCGCTCAACACCGTCAACCCGCTGACCGCCGTCGTCGGGCTGGGCTATGAGCAGCAGCACTACGGCGGCCTGCTGAGCTGGACGCTGGTCAAGCGCAAGGACCGTGTCGACGACACCACCTTCTTTGCCCCCGACGGTGCCAGCAGCCAGTTCCGCACCCCTGGCTATGGCGTGCTGGACCTTTCCGGCTACTTCAAAGTCACCGATGACCTCACCGTCAACGCAGGCCTCTACAACCTCACCGACAAGAAATACTGGCAGTGGGACTCGGTACGCGGCTACGACGGCCAGGGCGAGGCCGCGGTCACCCAGCCGGCCAACCTCGACCGCCTGACCATGCCAGGACGCAATGTCGCGGTGAACGTGGTGTGGGATATCTGAGGCCGTGCTGGCCTCCTCCATCGTCTCGTTACAAGACCCGACCATTTCCCAAGGACCCAACATGCCTACCGCCACTCCCCTGCGCTCGCAACGCCTGAACCAGCTCACCCACGCCCCGCACAGCGAACTGGATGCGCTGGTCAAGTCCCACGCGCCCTTCGAGACCCGCGAAAGCTTCGCCCGCTTCGTGATCGCCCAGTACCTGTTCCAGGCCGAGCTGCAGGCGCTGTACACCGACCCGCGGCTGATCGCCATCTTCCCCGACCTGGCCCAGCGCTGCCGCGCCGAACAGGCCCGCCTGGATCTGGCCGACCTGGGCACCGAGGTGCCCGCCGCCGTGCCAGGTGCGCTGCACAACCCCAGCCTGGGAGAAGCGCTGGGCTGGATCTTCGTCTCCGAAGGCTCCAAACTGGGTGCCGCGTTCCTGATCAAGCGAGCCGTCGGCCTGGGCCTGTCGGACAGCTTTGGTGCGCGCCACCTGGGCGAGCCGGCCGGTGGTCGCGCCGAGGGCTGGAAGCAGTTCACGCGCATTCTCGACAGCCTGGAGTTGAACCCCGAGGAGCATGCCGCTGCCGAACGTGGCGCGGTGGCTGCCTTCGAGCGTTTCACCGAGCTGCTCAAGCATGCCTACACGACGAACGCCGAGCATGCCTGAAACAACCCCGCGACCGCCCTGTGGGCGGTCGGCCCTGAACTGTCTGTCCACGAGCCCATGACCCGTCCAGCCGCCTCGAAATTGTCCCGCCTGCTGTTTGCCCTGCTGGCCTACGCCAGCCTGGGAATAGGCCTGGTCGCCATCGTCATTCCCGGCCTGCCCACCACCGAGTTCATCCTTCTCGCCGCCTGGGCCGCCACGCGCAGTTCGCCTCGCCTGAGCGCCTGGCTCGACAACCACAAGCTGTTCGGCCCCATGCTGCACAACTGGCGCAATGGCAAGGTCATCCAGCGCCGCGCCAAGGTCAGCGCGACCCTGAGCATGCTGTTCTGTGCCGGCGTGATGCTGGCTGTGCTCGACCACCGCTGGCCGGTGTTCCTGGCCATCGGCGCGATGGCCATGGGCAACCTGTGGATCTGGTCGCGTCCCGAGCGCGTGTCTGCGCTATAGGCTCAGCACGCCGGAATACAATCCATATGCCGCCAGCCCCGCTCCGATCAGCACCCCTGCAAAGATCAGCTTCTCCCAGGTCGTGAACAACGGCTGTCGCTGCTCGCGTCTTGCCCAGGCAAACAGGATCACCCCTGGCGCATACAGCAAGGCCGAGAGCAGCAGGTACTTGAGCCCGCCGGCATACAGCAGCCACAGCGCATAGACCAGTGCAGTGCCGGCCACCAGCAGGTCCTTGCGTCGTGTTCCCGGTTGCCCGGCATAGCCCTCGCCCCGCATCGCCAGCAGCACGGCGTAGGTGGCCGACCAGAAATACGGCACCAGGATCATCGACGACGCCAGGTAGATCAGGCTGGTGTAGGTGCCTGCAGAAAACAGGGTCACCAGCAAGAAGCCCTGGATCATGCCGTTGGTCAGCCACAGCGCGTTCACCGGTACATGGTTGGCGTTCTCGCGGGTGAGGAAGCGCGGAAGGGTCTTGTCCTTGGCCGTGGCGAAGAGGATCTCGGCGCACAGCAGCGCCCAGGACAGCAACGCGCCGAGCAACGACACGGCAAGCCCGACGCTGATCAGCAAGGCGCCCCAAGGCCCGACGACATGCTCGAACACCGAGGCCAGCGATGGGTTCTGCAAGCCGGCCAGCTCCGGCTGGGTCATGACACCCAGCGACAGCACGTTGACCAGCACCAGCAAGACGAGCACGCCGAGGAAGCCGATCACCGTGGCCTTGCCGACATCCGATCGCTGCTGCGCGCGCCCTGAGTACACGCTCGCGCCCTCGATCCCGATGAACACGAACACCGTCACCAGCATCATGTTGCGCACTTGCTCCAGCACGCTGCCGATCGAGGGGTTGCTCCGGCCCCAGATATCGCGGGTGAAGATATCGGCGCGGAAGGCCAGCGCGGCGATGACGATGAAGACCAGCAGCGGCACCACCTTGGCGATGGTGGTCACCAGGTTGATGAATGCAGCCTCCTTGATCCCCCTCATCACCACGAAGTGGACCGACCACAGCAGCAACGAGGCGCAACCGATGGCCACGGGCGTGTTGCCTTCGCCGAACACCGGGTAGTAGAAGCCCAGGGTGCTGAACAGCAGCACGAAGTAGCCGACATTGCCCAGCCAGGCGCTGATCCAGTAGCCCCACGCCGACGAGAAGCCCATGTAGTCGCCGAAGCCGGCCTTGGCATAGGCATAGACCCCGGCGTTGAGCTCGGGCTTGCGGTTGGCCAGGGTCTGGAACACGAAGGCCAGCGCCAGCATGCCCACGGCGGTGATCCCCCAGCCGATCAGCACGGCCCCGGCATCGGCACGCGCCGCCATGTTCTGCGGCAGCGAGAAGATCCCCCCGCCGATCATGGACCCGACCACCAGGGCAATCAGCGCGCCCAGGCGAAGCTTCTGTCCAGACGTATCCATAGGTCTTCCTTACTTGTGGCTTCAAGTTCTACCGATGGCCCGAATCTGCCTGTTACAGCCAATTCTTTATCTTGCGAAGAAATTAACATTCGCTTGCTAATAGCCAACTAGCGCATATCCAGGATGTTTCCGGAGTTGATTGTGGTCGAGTTTCAGAAGATTGACCTGAGCGCAGATTATTTCTGTGAAAAATTTGCGAATCCCTCATAACGGACTAGTTTCAAGACTCCCAGGCCAAACGGAGCGTTTATTCCGGAAAAGACGGGGAGGTGCCAGTCCATATGGCCTGCAGCATTGTCGTCGGCACTCTCCAGGAGTTCATGAAGGAAATTTCCTACTTTCATGACGTCGTGAACTGATCCACATCAGCAAATGACCAAAGCGCCAGATCCATACTGGCGCCCACACTCTCTCCTGGCATGGGGTTGTTCAATGTCCGACTCTTCCGGAAAACTGAAACTGGGCGCACTGGTTGCACTGGTCGTCGGCTCGATGATTGGTGGCGGGATATTTTCATTGCCGCAGAACATGGCCGCCAGCGCGGGCGTCGGCGCGGTGCTGATCGGCTGGGGCATCACGGCGGTCGGCATGCTTACCCTGGCCTTCGTGTTCCAGACCCTGGCCAATCGCAAGCCTGACCTGGACGGCGGTGTCTACGCCTATGCCAAGGCCGGCTTCGGCGACTACATGGGTTTCTCCTCGGCCTGGGGCTACTGGATCAGCGCCTGGCTGGGCAACGTCGGCTACTTCGTCTTGCTGTTCAGCACCCTGGGCTACTTCTTCCCCGTGTTCGGCCAGGGCAATACCCCGACTGCGGTCATTGGCGCCTCGCTGCTGCTCTGGGCCGTGCACTTCCTGGTGTTGCGGGGCATCAAGGAAGCGGCGTTCATCAACCTCGTCACGACCATCGCCAAGGTGGTGCCGCTGGCGCTGTTCGCGCTGATCTGCGTGTTCGCCTTCCGGCTCGATATCTTCACCGCCGATATCTGGGCAGTGGGCACACCGGAGCTGGGCAGCGTGATGGACCAGGTGCGCAACATGATGCTGGTCACCGTGTGGGTGTTCATCGGCATCGAGGGTGCGAGCATCTTTTCCTCCCGCGCCGAGAAGCGCTCCGACGTGGGCAAGGCCACGGTGATCGGCTTCATCACCGTGCTGCTGTTCCTGGTGCTGGTCAACGTGCTGTCGCTGGGGGTCATGACCCAGCCGGAGCTGGCCGGGCTGCAGAATCCGTCGATGGCGGCGGTGCTGGAGCATGTGGTCGGCCAGTGGGGTGCGGTGCTGATCAGCGTCGGCCTGATCATCTCGCTGCTCGGCGCCCTGCTGTCATGGGTGCTGCTCTGCGCGGAGATCATGTTCGCCGCGGCCAAGGACCACACCATGCCCGAGTTCCTGCGCCGCGAGAACGCCAACCAGGTGCCGGCCAATGCCCTGTGGCTGACCAACGCCATGGTGCAGCTGTTCCTGGTGATCACGCTGTTCTCCAACAGCACCTACCTGTCGCTGATCTACCTCGCCACCTCGATGATCCTGGTGCCCTACCTGTGGTCGGCCGGCTACGCGGTGCTGCTGGCAGTGCGTGGCGAGACCTACGAGCAGGCCCATGCCGAGCGGCGCAAGGACCTGTTCATCGCCGGCGTCGCGCTGATCTACGCGCTCTGGCTGCTGTACGCCGGCGGCGTCAAGTACCTGCTGCTCTCGGCCCTGCTCTACGCGCCCGGCGCCCTGCTGTTCGCCAAGGCCAAGCGCGAGCTGGGCCAACCGGTGTTCACCCAGGTCGAGAAGCTGGTCTTCGCCGGCGTGGTCGTCGGCGCCCTGGTGGCGGCCTACGGCCTGCATGACGGCTTCCTGACCCTGTGATCCTGTGTTTCACGCACATTGGAGGAATGAACCATGTCCACGGAAAAACCCAAGTACGGCGTGCACTCCGAAGCCGGCAAGCTGCGCAAGGTGATGGTCTGCTCCCCGGGCCTGGCCCACCAGCGCCTGACGCCGAGCAATTGCGACGAGCTGCTGTTCGACGACGTGATCTGGGTCAACCAGGCCAAGCGCGATCATTTCGACTTTGTCACCAAGATGCGCGAGCGCGGTATCGAAGTGCTGGAGATGCACAACCTGCTGACCGAGACCGTGCAGCGCCCCGAGGCGCTCAAGTGGATCCTGGACCGCAAGATCACCCCGGACACGGTCGGCGTCGGCCTGACCAACGAAGTGCGCAGCTGGCTCGAAGGGCTGGAGCCGCGCCATCTGGCCGAGTTCCTGATCGGCGGGGTGGCGGGCCAGGACCTGCCCG
>JAQZAY010000184.1 GCA_029239415.1 Pseudomonas sp.
GCAATGCCGGCGCTTCGGGCCGTTCGGGGCGGGGCTGCTGATCGTCCAGGGCACCAGCTTCAACTTCGTCGGGCCACTGATCGCGGGCGGTGCGCTGATGGTCAAGCAAGGCACGCCGGTTGAAGGCGTGATGGCGGCGATCTTCGGCGTGGTGATCGCCGGGTCCTTCGTCGAGATGGGCGTGTCGCGCATCCTGCCGTTCATCAAGCGGCTGATCACGCCGCTGGTCACCGGCATCGTGGTGCTGATGATCGGGCTGACCCTGATCAAGGTAGGGCTGATCAGCATGGGCGGTGGTTTCACGGCCATGGGCAATGGCACCTTCGCCAATGGCGACAACCTGCTGCTGTCGGGCGTGGTGCTGGCGATCATCGTGGCGCTCAACCGCGTGCCGGTGGTGTGGATGCGAAGTTGCGCCATCGTCATCGCCCTGGCGGTAGGCTATGCCCTGGCCGGCTACATGGGCCGGCTGGACTTCACCGGCATGCACGAGGCGGCGCTGTTCCAGGTGCCGGTGCCGCTGCATTTCGGCCTGAGCTTCTCGTGGGCGCTGTTCATCCCGATGCTGGTGATCTACCTGGTGACTTCGCTCGAGGCCATCGGCGACGTCACCGCCACCAGCAAGGTGTCGCGACAGCCGGTCGAGGGGCCGGTGTGGATGCAGCGGATCAAGGGCGGGGTGCTGGTCAACGGCGCCAACTCGTTGCTGGCGGGGCTGTTCAACACCTTCCCCAGCTCGATCTTTGCCCAGAACAATGGCGTGATCCAGCTGACGGGCATCGCCAGCCGCCACATCGGTATCTGGATCGCGGCCATGCTGGTGCTGCTGGGCCTGTTCCCGAGCGTCGCCGGGGTGATCCAGGCAGTACCGGAGCCGGTGCTGGGCGGTGCGGCCATGGTGATGTTCGGCGCGGTCGCAGCTTCGGGTATCAATATCCTGGCGAGCACTCGCCTGGACCGCCGCGCCCTGCTGATCATCGCCGTGTCGCTGGCGCTGGGCCTGGGCGTGGCGCAGGTGCCGGAGTTCCTGGCGCACATGCCGGCGGCACTGCGCAATGTGCTGGAGTCGGGCGTGGCCACGGGGGGCATCTGTGCGCTGGTGCTGAACTGGTTCCTGCCGGAGAGCAAGGACCACGCCTGATCCCTGCCCTGCCAGGACACAAGCCCGCGCCCACAGGTGCGGGCTTTTTGCTTTATCATGGCGAAAGATTTGCTGACAGAGCCTTGCATGAAATTCGCGATCGCGGTTTTTTCCCCGGCCCACGCGCCCTCCTCCCGCCGCGCCCTGCGTTTTGCCCAGGCGGCGCTGGCCGGTGGGCACGAGATCGTCCGGCTGTTTTTCTACCAGGATGGGGTGCACAGCGCCTCGGCCAACGTGGTGGCGCCGCAGGATGAGACGGACATCGCCGCCCAGTGGCGCGTCTTCGTGAGCGAGCAGCAGCTCGATGCCGTGGCGTGCATCGCCGCGGCCTTGCGTCGCGGGGTGCTCGACGATGAAGAAGCCAACCGCTACCAGCGACCAGCGGCCAACCTGCCGGCACCCTGGGAACTGAGCGGCCTGGGTCAATTGCACGAGGCGGCGCAGCTTGCCGATCGCCTGGTCTGCTTTGGAGGCGATTGAAATGGCCAAGTCGATGTTGATCATCAGCCGCCAGTCGCCCTGGAGTGGCCCATCGGCACGCGAGGCGCTGGATATCGCCCTGGCGGGCGGTGCGTTCGACCTGCCGCTGGGCATGCTGTTTCTCGATGACGGTGTGTTCCAGCTGAGCGGTGGCCAAGCGCCTGCCCAGCTCCAGCAGAAAAACCTGTCTGCCAACCTGCAGGCCTTGCCCATGTTCGGTGTCGAGGAGCTGTACGCGTGCGCCCGGAGCCTGGCCGAGCGTGGCCTTGAGCCCGGCGCGCTGGACCTGCCGGTGCAGGTACTGGACAACGCAGCGCTGGCCGACCTGATAGCCCGATTCGACCAGGTGGTAACCCTCTGATGACGACCTTGCATGTCATTGCCCATTCGCCTTTTGGCGACAACCGCCTGGACAGCTGCCTGCGCTTGCTGGGGCCTGGAGACGCGCTGCTGCTGTGCGGCGACGCGGTCTATGCCCTGCAACCTGGCAGTGCGCCGGAGCAGGCCTTGCAGGCAGCGGCCCTGGGTCCACGGCTATTGGCCCTCGACGAGGACCTCCAGGCCCGCGCCATCAGCGGTACACTCGCCAGGCCCGTCGACTACGCGGCCTTCGTCGAGCTGTCGCTTCACCATGACAAGGTCAACACCTGGCTATGAGCACTTTGATTGTCGGCGATCGGCAGATCGCCCTGGACAAGGACGGCTTCCTGGTCGACCTGCAAGACTGGTCTCGTGAAGTGGCCGAGGCCTTGGCCGGGCGCGAACAGATCGCCCTGACCCCGGATCACTGGGACATCCTCGAGCTGCTGCGCCAGTTCTACGCGGAGTTCCAGCTGTCGCCGGCCACCCGCCCGTTGATCAAGTACACCGCGCTCAAGCTGGGCGTGGAGAAGGGCAACAGCCCGCACCTCAACCGCCTGTTCAATGGCACTCCCGCCAAACTTGCCGCCAAGCTGGCGGGCCTGCCGAAGCCGACCAATTGCATATGAACGACCCTCGCCCGCTGACCCTGGAAACCCCGGCCGAACACCCCTTCGCCGAATTCGTGCGCATCCTCGGCAAAGGCAAGCGCGGCGCGCGCGGCCTGGACCGCGAAGAAGCCCGCGCCGCCATGACGCTGCTGCTCGAAGGCAAGGTCGAAGACACCCAGCTGGGCGCCTTCCTCATGCTGTTGCGGCACAAGGAGGAAAGCGCCGAGGAGCTGGCGGGCTTCACCGAGGCCCTGCGCGCGCACCTGCACGCCCCTGCCCTCGCCGTGGACCTGGACTGGCCGACCTACGCCGGCAAAAGGCGCCACTTGCCCTGGTACCTGCTGGCGGCCAAGTGCCTGGCGGCCAACGGCGTGCGCATCCTCATGCACGGCGGCGGTGCGCATACCGCCGGGCGGCTGTACAGCGAGCAGTTGCTGGCGCTGCTCGAGATCCCCCTGTGCCGCGACTGGCAGGCGGTGGCCGAGGCCCTCGATGACCAGCACCTGGCCTTTTTCCCGCTGCAAGACTGGGCGCCCCAGCTGCAACGCATGATCGACCTGCGCAACACCCTCGGCCTGCGCTCGCCGATCCATTCGCTGGCCCGCGTGCTCAATCCGCTGTCGGCCCGTTGCGGCCTGCAAAGCATCTTCCATCCGGGCTACCAGGCCGTGCACCGGGAGGCCAGCCGCCTGCTGGGCGACCGCGCGATCGTGGTCAAGGGTGATGGCGGCGAGATCGAGATCAATCCCGATGTGGCCAGCCACCTCTACGGCACCGCCGAGGGCGAGGCCTGGGACGAGGAATGGCCTGCCATGAGCGCCCAGCGCCATGTCAAGCCGGCGACCCTACAGCCTGAGCACTTGCTGGCGGTGTGGCGTGGCGAGGCCGAGGACAGCTATGGCGAATCGGCGATAGTCGCCACCATGGCCCTGGCCCTGCGTGGCCTGGGGCAGGATCGCGACGAGGCACTTGCCAGCGCTGGCCGCTACTGGAATGCGCGCAACGCCGGCTGAATCATCGAACCAGTCGATCATTACCCGGCAGTCTTTGCGCTGGTTGCTCGAACGATTGACCGTAGACTGGGCTCCAACGAGCATCACCCCTCCAAGGAGCTCAGCATGGGCCTTTTGATCGATGGCCGCTGGCATGACCAGTGGTACGAGAACAGCAAGGACGGCGCTTTCCAGCGCGAAAACGCGCAACGCCGCAACCCGCTCCCTGGCGCCGAAGCCGGGCGCTATCACCTCTATGTGTCGCTGGCCTGCCCCTGGGCCCATCGCACCCTGATCCTGCGCGCCCTGAAGGGGCTCGATGCGTTGATCGATGTCTCGGTGGTCAGCTGGCTGATGGGCGAGAACGGCTGGACATTCGACCAGAGCCAAGGCTCGAGCGGCGATGCCCTCGACGGCCTTACCTACCTGCACCAGCGCTACACCCTGGACGACCCGCACTACACCGGCCGGGTCACGGTCCCGGTACTGTGGGACAAGCATGAGAAACGCATCGTCAACAACGAGTCGGCCGAGATCATCCGTATCTTCAACAGCGCGTTCGACGGGCTGACCGGCAATCGCCTGGACCTCTACCCTGAGCCGCTGCGCCCGGTGATCGACGCGCTCAACGAGCGCATCTACCCTGCTGTCAACAACGGCGTCTACCGCGCGGGCTTCGCCACCACGCAACACGCTTATGAGGAAGCGTTCGACGAGATATTCGGCGAACTCGATCACCTGGAAGCGTTGCTAGGCCGCCAGCGCTACCTGGCGGGCGAATACCTGACCGAGGCCGACGTGCGCCTGTTCACCACCCTCGTGCGCTTCGATGCCGTGTACTTCGGGCACTTCAAGTGCAACCTGCGGCGCATCGCCGACTACCCGAACCTCTCCAACTGGCTGCGCGAGCTGTACCAGTGGCCGGGCATCGCCGAGACGGTGAACATGGAACATATCCAGAAGCACTACTACATGAGCCACAAGACCATCAATCCCAATGGCATCGTGCCCAAGGGACCTGCGCAGGACTTCAATGCGCCGCATGACCGGCAGCGCCTCGAAGGCCGGGATATCTGGCACAAGACTGGAATCTGAGGATAGAGGGCAGGACAGCCAGGCTGGAAGCGAAAGCCAGCCTGGGAATCGGGAGGATGCTCTCACGCGCCCGGAGCAGGACGCCATCCCGGCAGAATCATTTCTCCTCCATCACCACCTTGCCCTTCACCGCCTTCGGCCCACCGATGGCCCAGGCAATCAGACCGACGATCGGGACCCAGACGACGAAGATGATCCAGAGCATCTTGCGCTCTGCCCTGCGTTCACTGCCGATGATGTGCCAGATGGCCCAGATTTCCAGCAGGATCAGCACTGCGGCCAGGATGATCCACATCGTTCCGATTTCCATGAGCATTCTCCTGTCAGTATGTAACTGCATTGAGTGCTCAGGAGCGGCAAGGGTTCCGTTGAGTCGCCTCGCCTGGGCCAGGTCGCCTATCGCGCCTTGATCTGGGCCAGGGCCGCCCTGAGCTCGGCGGCGCTGTCGTACTGCTGTTGGGAAACCAGTACGCCTTGTTGCAATTGTAGCCACAGGACCTTGGCTTCGCTGCCTGGATATTGGCTGGCCACCCGGCCCTCGCGATCGAGCATCACGCGGTAGCTGTAGTCGCGCATCGCCGGGATCGCGAACAGCTTGCTGATCAGCGCCGGCATGCGCTGGATGTCGGCGACGAACACCGCGTCCCGCGCCTCCAGGTAGCCCGCGGGCTGGTCCTGCAAGGCCGCCTTGACCAGCTTGGCGCCGTCCATGTCACGTGCGACCAGCAGCACGCGGGTGTCCGGGGCCAGGGTGTAGGCCTGGTCATGCTGGTCGAGCAAGGTCCAGGGGGCCAGCTGCTCGCCTGGCTCGATGGCATGGGCCAGGAGGGGGAGCATACTGAAGAGCAGGACGGCAGCGTACTTTCTGGGCATGTGTGTTTGACCGTTGGCAAGGGATGAGCTTCGAGCGGGTGCCTATCTTAACGGCGCGCTGGCCCGAGGGGGAAACAACTTGGTCCGACACACATCATGTCGCTTATCGTCTGATATCTGATTGATAATTATTTTGACGCCAGTCTATCCTGCATCAAATAGGTGAGAGATATTTGACGTCAAAAACTAATTCAATAAATAAAAACATTAATAGTGGCGCAATGCCACTTAATAAAATAAGCTACCCCCATATATCAGCAGTGCAACTAACCATGAACTTCGCCACCTTCGCAAAGATGATCGTACTGCAGCTGTGCGCTGTCTCGACGGTGTACGCGGATGCCACGGCACAGACCACCAAGAGCCTCTCCGAACAGCGCACGCTCAACCGTGCCGAGGTCGGCGGGCTGGTAATGGGGCAGACCGTCACCCTGGCAGGCCGAGCTTTCTACGACGGTTTCGCGGCGGCGTGGAGAGACCTGGACGAGCAGGGCCGCTTCACCGTGGCCATCAGCGAACGTCCGACTGCACGCCTGGGCAGCCAGGTGTTCGTGGACTACGGCAACCGCCGCCTGCTGCAATTGTTTCTTCCGCCCAACCGCACGCTGATACCGGCGCTGGGCGCGGATGCCGCTGCCCAGGTATACCAGGCAATACTCGATTATCAACTTGCGCAGTTCTTTGGTGACCCGGACATGGGCCGTGACGAATTATGAAAGGATCTCAGATGTTTCGTATCTCCGCCGTTTTCCTGAGCCTTGCCCTGAGCCCCTTGCTATCTAGCGCCAGCGAACTGGTGTATGTGCCGAACAACCCTTCTTTCGGCGGCAACCCGCTCAATGGCCCAGTGTTGCTGAACCAGGCGACTGCCCAGAACAAGTTCACCGAAAACTCCTCTTCGGGCTCGTCGTCGGCACAGACCGCCCTGACTCAGTTCAACAGCATGCTGCAGAGCGCGATTCTCAGCCGCGTGTCTTCGGCCGTGACCTCCAGCATCGTGGGCGAAGATGGCCGGCTGACACCGGGGACGGTGGAAACCACCGACTTCACCATCAACATCACCAATCTCTCGGGCGGCCTGTTGCAGATCGTGACTACCGACAAGACCACCGGGCAGACAACGCAGTTTCAGATAAACCAGCCCTGATTTCATTGATGTAACCCGCCGCTCCGCAACGTGTTGTGCGCATGCCCTGCGAGCGGCGCTCAGGGATGCCTGCACAAGAAAACCGAAGAAACTATAAACCTGGAACATAGGATGTCATCCATGAACGCACGTAAATCGCTTCTGTCCATCGCTGTACTGGTTGCCATGTCCGGCGCTGCAGTCGCCGACAATGGTACCGTCAACACGACCCAGGACGGTGCCCGCAACGCCTTGACCGTGGACCAGTCCTTCGCCACGGGCTCGAAGACCACCATCAACCAGGTCGGCACCCAGAACCGTTCGGACGTCGAGCAGACTGGCCGCCGCAACACCGCTAGCGTGAACCAGGCATCCGGCGCTGCAGCGACTGACGATGTCCAGCAGGCCGCCAAGCTGAACCAGGGCGGGCGCGACAACACTGCCTCTATCTACCAGGAAGGCACCACCGCCAACAAAGTCACCGCGACCATCAATCAGGGCCTGAACGGCGGCAGCTACAATACCGCCGGCATCAACCAGGTGGCGGGCCGTGGCAATGCCCAGGCGCTGATCAACCAGGGCGGCGAAAACAACACGGGTTTGATCAACCAGAACAAGACCATCGCAGGTTCCGCGACCCTCACCCAGGGCGGCATCTCCAACACCGGTACGATCAACCAGTACGACAGCTACATGGGCGAGTCGGTCAAGCTGACCCAGACC